>JALSIL010000022.1 GCA_026990095.1 Lysobacterales bacterium | reverse complement strand
GAGCTTTTTGCCCATTTCATGGATTGTCAGATTTAACTGACACTTTCTTGGTTTTTAGTTGAGATTTTAGTGGGATAAATCCCACTTACCCTAGCGACATTTTCCAACTAAAAGCTCCATTAGCAATAAACCCTATTTTCGGAAGATAACATGTACACCGAGATGGTAGCAATTATTTTCTTGTTAAAGCGAAATTAGGTTTATAGGCGGGCGGTATTGTTGACTAGAATTGACCACATAATCTCGTACTATTTTTTACACAACTGCAATAGCTGTAATATTTATACCTCTCTTTTCTTTAATTTGCATTGCTAATAGTTTTGAATAAATAAAAAAACCTGTAGCAACAGTGCGACAGGTTTTTTTGTTAATTTAAGACTTGCTTATTGTTTTATCAAGAGCTTTCTTGATACAAAACTAAGCATAAGTAATAAAAATGCCAGCCCAATCCAATTAAGTGCAGGAACTGGTGTTGGCGGTGCTAGAACCACTGCAGAGGTACCCTGGATAATAAAGGGAAGCCCTTGAGGTGTCGTTGTACCACCATCAGTTAAATCAGTCCAAACACCTGATGTTGTAGTAAACTGCCTAGCATTCCCTGTTGTTGTTTGACCTGTAATTGTGATTGGTGGAGCCCATGGACCTGATGCACCTGATCCATCGCTTTGCCAATCCAACCAGTAAGTTCCTGCTGATAAAGTTATGTTAACCGCTACATCGCTTGCCGCAATTTGGCGATTGGTTGCGGTGCCAGTAGTCGCTTCTGTCACTCTTAAGATGTTAGAATTGACAGTAGAAGTCATTATATTGGTTGTATCATCTCCAAAAACAATATTACTTCCTGCAGCACCTGGGACTCCATCCCAAATTCTTAAATTAACAGCAGTAATTGTTGAGGCAGTTTCACCTGTTTGGTAGGCATAAAATGTAATATTAGTAATATTCCAATCAGCTCCTGTTATGGTAAAGTCATCAGCTATTCTATTACCTGCACTCACTTGATGGCCTGAACCTAATGTTGTCATTCCTAAATTGCCTTGAAGAACACTTTCATCAAGTCCACCTGCTCCAGTTCCGGCACTATTAACCAAGGGGCCGTTGCTGTACAAAGATGCGGCTACAGCACTGGGAAAACTGTAATTGCTGGTTGAAACACTTGGGTTAACAGAAGCTTCATTGACATCATATTCATCATTAATACCACTTGCCGCCATACTAGAAAAGGTCGCTATAAATGCAACCAAGAATAAAACTCTTTTCATTACTCACCTCTTATTAAATTTGTAAATTGTTTTTTAGCAATTTTGTTAACAAATGTCAAACATCGAGTGGATTTAACATCAAGAATACCCAGATAGTAGATAAAATAAAGGATTACAAAAACTTATACCTCAGTTTTACTAAAAAGTTATTGCCTGTAACATTGGAAAAACCAGGGTTTAATAAATCAATGATTCGTTGACTTCTTTGTTCAAAAATTTGACCGCCTCGAGAATAAACCACATAGATATTTGATAGTGGTGCAATTTCGTAGCGGTAGCGAACTTGCAGTGCGGTATTGGATAGGCTAAAGTCATTTATTGTATTTCCTGTTTGAGCTAAATCACCTGTGGATTGCAGTTGATACTCTTTGTTGGCTTGGGCATCGATAGCAAGCCACTGAAAACGCATTCGAAGTTCTTGCTTTGGGCTAATATTGGCATTGAAATCTAGCGATGAGTTGGACAATTTACGGTGATAACGCCCAAACAAATCTTCTCCCAACCAATTTAACCAGTTGCCGAAATCCGTATAAAAAATACTCAAAGAAAGGCTGTATTGGTCAGTAAAAAAATAACTCGGGTGCAAATGTGTTTCAAAACCCTTACCCTCACTGAAATAATTCAGGCGCTCATAAAAACCATGATGACGGAATTTGTTGGTATTTGAACTGCGGTAGTTTACTCTCAACTCATAACCATCAGCGGTATTTAGGTTGCCATGACCACGACTAATTAAATCATTGACTCCTTTTTCTTTGTAGCGAATCTGCCAACCCATTGATGTGGCATTATTAAACTGCCATTCGCTATTAATTTGATAAGCACGCGAGATGGTATCGCCTGAGTCACTGCCTTGATGAAAAAAATCAAGGTTGACTATGTGCTGTTGTGTTGTGGAAGATTCATTAAACTCCGTTTTAATCATGGTATGGTGATAGCGAAATGTATTGAGGTTATTGCGAGGTAAGAATCCAAAATCATTGATTTCAAAGTCATCATCGTAATGGCTCATTTCAAAATAGTGGCTGCGATTTGGGTTGATTTGGTGTTGAACAGTTAACCACCCGCCTAAACCATTCGTGTTTTGCGCGTCTTGTTTGGTTGATGCACCAACTAATTGACTTTTAAACTTAATGTCTGCACCCAACAAATACTCATGATCAAGTGCCATACTGACTGCCGTTCTGTTAATGTCGCCACGATCAACAAAAGAAGTGGTTAAACCAACGGATTGTTTCTGCGTTCGATGCAAAGCACGGGCAGCAAAATAATCTCTTCCTTGGAAACCATCACCACTGGATTCAAAGGCTGCCAATACACCATAAGTCATATTTTCACGGTTATCGGTATATTTAATGGCGGTATCTATATCAGTAGAACTTTCAGTCCCAGTATCGGGACGTGCACCAATACGACGGGTGTGGAGTAAACGCAATCCGTTCGCACCCTGCACATTGAATAAGGATTGGTTTTCGGTAAAAAATGGACGGCGTTCGTTAAAAAAAACTTCAATGGCGGAAAAATTAACCACCAAACGATCGCTTTCAATCTGACCAAAATCAGGATTAACCGTTGCAGTAAGCTGCTTACCATTACCCGATTTCCAAAATAAATCCAAACCCATATCAAAAGAGCTTGATTGGTTATGAAAATCACGTCTGCCACTGGCATATCCAAATAAAGAAAAGGAAGAAGAAGCATAGTCTTTAATTGTTAATGGTGCAAATTCAGAAAGAAACCGTTGGCGTGAATTATCAGCGGCGACATTTGCATACACTTCATTGATATCAACAACCGTGCGAGCAATATACCATTTTAATTGACGTATTTCACCCTTGGATTTTTTCATGGAAACTACATCCCAAGGGATAAAAACTTCGCTAGTCCAATACTTATTATTTTGCGTGGTTTTTGCTGCCCAATTGCCATCCCATTCGTTGGAAAAATTATTTTCATTACTAAAAATACCATCACGAATAGAGCCACTAATTCCCACTTCAAAAGAATAAGCGGTGATGCTGTTGTTATCAAAATCAATTATTATTTGGTTTCTATCCGACCCGATCCGTTGATCTCTTGCTGAAGAATCGGTATTTCTGGTATTAACGGGTTGGTAGTTTTTAATACCAAAATAGATGCCTTTTTCATCTGAAACCACATAAATGTCTGTTTTATATTGTGCGGGTGTCAAAACATAAGGTTTAACCAATACTAAGTCCGTAAAGTATTGAGCCTCTTGCCATTGGGCATCATCAAGAATGCCATCTAAGTTTATCGCACAAGAAGCCACCGAATAAATCAATAAAAGAAAGGTAAGTTTTTTCATAGGTGCATTTTATCATGGAGCATAGTATTCTCGTACTTAAAAACTATCACCAACAGTTAATTTAAGTTTATTTTATTAACCCTCGCGATTTTATGATGGGCAGGTCAAAACATCATGTTTAATTGTTTGGTTTCCCATATAAGCTATAATTTGATAAACTAGTAGGTCATTAACTTAAAGGTGTGTTCATGAATTTATCTGCCCGTATATTATTAGGTTTAGTTCTTGGTCTGATTGTTGGAGTTTATGTTTCCGTTACAGACTCCAACAGTCTAAAGGAATTAAGTCAATGGGTAAAACCTTTCGGCTCTTTATGGGTTAATGCTATCCGAATGACTGTAATCCCTTTGCTGATGTCTTTACTTATTACTTCTATTGCTGGGCAAAAAAATACTAATGTAGCCGCCAGGTTAGGTAGTAAAACTATAATGGTGTTTTTCTTAATGATTATTGCATCCTCAGGCATTACGTTTTTATTAGCACCACAATTGTTAGTACTTTTTAGTGTAGACCCTCAAGCAAGTAAAGAGTTACTATTATCCTCTGGAGTGGTTAATCAAAATCAGATGAAATTACCAGTCTTTAGCGAATGGTTAGTAGCTCTAATTCCTACCAACCCTGTGGCAGCAGCTGCCAACAATGCAATCTTGCCATTGTTAATTTTTACCAGCTTATTTGCAGCAGCTATTTTGAAAATTGAAAACAAATACCAACAATCAATAGTCCAATTCTTTGAAGCGATAAAAAGAGCCATGTTTGTATTGATTCAATGGATTATGTTGGTTGCCCCTTTTGGGGTTTTTGCACTGGTTTTACCGCTCTCTGCATCTCTAGGGTTGGGTGCATTAACAGCTCTGGCCTCATTTGTGTTAGTTGCTTGTGGTTTAATTGTAGCAGTGACTTTAATGCTATATCCGTTGGCATCATTTTTTGGAAAAATACCATTAAAAGATTTCATCAAGTATTGTGCACCTGTTCAAGCTATTGGTTTTAGTACGCGATCTTCATTGGCTGCATTACCAGCAACCATTGAAGCAACAGAAAAGCTTGGAATTTCAACAAAAACATCTGGTGTAGTATTGCCAATAGCTGTCACTCTATTCAAATTTTCCTCGCCTATTGCTAGAACGACTGGAACCTATTTTATTGCTAATTTGTATGGTATTGATTTATCACAAATGCAAATGCTAGTTATTGCCGCAGCCATTGGCATGCTTAGCTTTTATTCGCCAGGCATTCCTAGTGGTGGATTGTTGATTATGACGCCAATCTATCAATCACTAGGTTTACCAATAGCGGGTATTGGTATACTGATAGCCGTTGATTTACTTGTCGATATGTTTATCACCAGTTCAAATGTAACAGCCAATATAGCGGCAGCGGTCATTATGTCTAGACTAGAAGCGGATATAAGCCCCAAATCCTAGCACAAGGGCTTAATACCCAAATCCCCTATCACGCATCAAGGCATCAGTTTTTGCATCGCGTCCTCGAAATAACCGAAAAGCTTCGGCAGGGTCAATGGAATTGCGAGGAGCAAACAGGTACTTGACTAATTTATTAGCCAACTCTTTGTCATAAAATCCACCAGGGGCTTCGGCAAAAGCTTCGGCTGCATCAGCAGTGAGCACATCTGCCCATAAATAACCATAATAAGCAGTGGCATAACCTTCACCAGAAAAAACATGCCCAAATTGGGGTGTGCGGTGCCGCATTGGTAATTCTTTTGGCATGTGTAATTTTGCTAAGGTTTCGCGTTCAAACTTATCAGGATCAAGATTGCTTGGGTCGGCTAAGTGCAGTTCCATATCCATTAAGGCTGAGGCTAAATATTCGGTTGTGGCAAAACCTTGATTAAAAGCTGCGGCTTTTTTAATTTTTGCCACCAACTCTTTTGGAATGGACTTTCCTGTTTGGTAATGTTTAAGGAAGCGATTAATGACGTCGTCGGTCGCTAACCAACGCTCCAATAATTGCGATTGAAACTCGGTATAATCCCGCACACCACTGTTTAAAGTTGGGTATCGCACATTTGCGGATAAAAAGTGCAGGGCATGACCAAATTCATGGAAAAATGTTTCCGCATCATCCCATGAAATTAAGGTTTTATCTCCAGCTGCTGGTTTGACGTAGTTGGCATTGTTTGTGGCTAAAACGGTTTTTTCGCCTTCAAATGTGGTGTAAGAACGAAAAGTGTTTGCCCAAGCACCTGAACGTTTGCCTTTGCGTGCATAGGGATCAAGATACCATAAGCCAATGAGTTTATCGGTGGTTTTATCCGTGACTTTCCAGACCTTGACATCGGCATGATATACGCTGACCTCTCCTTTAGGAAGTGGGGTGAATTTAAAATTAAACAATCGTCCTGCCACATAATGCAAGGCTTGGGTCAAGTTGCCTAATTCTAAGTATTGTTTGACTTCATTTGAGTCTAAATCGTATTTGTCTTTACGCACTTTTTCGGCATAATAACGGTAATCCCACGGCTTAATTGTGACTTTATCTTTATTGGCAATGACTTGCATATCGGCAACTTCTTCATCAACACGAGCAATCGCAGCTGGCCAAACGGCTTTGAGTAATCCCAAAGCATTTTCAGGCGTTTTCGCCATGCGGTTTTGTAAACGCCACTGTGCGTAGTTATCAAAACCAAGCAAGTTAACCTTGGCTTTGCGCAGTTGTAAGATTTTAGTGATGTTGGCATTGTTATCAAATTCATCGCCATTATCGCCACGTGAATAATAGTTTTCCCATACTTTTTTTCGCAGTTCTCTTTCATCAGAATAAGTCAAAAATGGGTCCATGGAAGAACGCGTATTAACCACGGCATACATGCCAGGCTTGCCACGAGATTCTGCTGCCGCAGCGGCTGATTTTACATAAGATTCAGGCAGTCCTGAGAGTTGGTTTTTATTAAAGAAAGTGACGTAGTTTTCTTCATCATGCAAGATGTTATTGGCAAATTTATTATACAGCCCCGATAGTTCTTTATTA
>JALSIL010000021.1 GCA_026990095.1 Lysobacterales bacterium | reverse complement strand
TACCTTGCTGATTGAATGATTGAGTTTGTTTGTGATTTTTTCCACATCAGGTTTGATGGAATTGATGATTTTAGGCGTTTTCTTAGCGTTAATCAGTATTTGTGCCAACTGCTTAAACTCATCGTGGTGACTTTTATCCAATTGTTTCATCTTTTTCGACATTTCAGACAAGTCATTATTAACTTTTGAAGCATCTCTTTTTTGGGTTAATATTTCTTCGCGTAGGGTATTAAACCACTTTTGTTGTTCAGGCGTTGCATAAATCGCTCGTGTTTTGATGAGGGCGGCATGTTCCCATGTCCATGCATGAGATTTTTGGTAGTTTTCAAAATTAGCCTGACTCACAATAGCGGCTCCTGATTGACCGTTGGGGCGCAGTTGTGTATCGAGTTGGTAGAGGCTGCCTGAATAACTTTGGATAGATAAAAAGTGAATGATACGTTTTATCCAGCGCATAATAAATTTGTGGTTATCATCGGTGATGTCAACTCCAAGCACAAAGACTAAATCAAAATCCGATTTAAGGTGCATGGTTTTCATTGCCATCGAACCATAGGCAATGATAATTAAATCTTCAGCTTTAATAGTGGAGGGTGTTTGTTTTTGTGTTTCATGGCATGAAAGTGTGACCACTTTAGCTAATATAAATTCTGCAAGATGGGTTAATATCTGGCAGGTCTGCATTGCGTTGAGGAGCTCATCACTGTATGCCATGATGGCTTTAAATTGGGTGCGTTGTTTAAATTGACTGAGCAATTCCAGTTGCTGCTCGGCATCTGAGCTGTCGTGCTTTTGTGAAAACAATCGCCATTGTTGTTCAATTTCAAAATCAGAGATTTCAATAGTTTCAAAAAATAGTTCGAGCAATAAAGGCGTTTTGGCAATGCGAGTGGAAAAATAGCTGCTGTGTGCTATTTGGTTGAGTAACTTTTGTAATATAAGTGGTGATTCCACCAGCATTGACAAATAGCTTTGACGTTTACTTACGGCAATAATGACTTGATGGTAACGATTAATTATTTCTTTTGGGTTGTCGTATTTAGGCAATAAACCTGTAATGGCATCCAAGGCGTCGTAGAGTTTATGCTTGATGCTTTTGGGGTAATGACGAGTGGAAATTTCATCTTTTATCTGTTGGATTTGTGGGGGTGGCCGTTCATTTTTATTTTCAACTTTATTACTTAAAAACAGTTGTTGAAAGATAGCGTGAATATTGCCTCTATGTGTTTTTAAACTTTGATTTAATTCCTCTGTGTTTTTCAAACCCATACACAAGGCGAGGTGTTTTGTTTCTTTTGGCAAGTGATGAGAGTCTCTGTCATGAATTATTTGGCAGAGGTTTTCAAGTCGCCGTAAAAATAACCATGCACCTGTAAGCTGTTGCAAATTCTTTACACTCATGTGCTTAAACTCGCATAGTCTATGCATTTGAAACCATAAATCATTGCCTCTTAGGAGTTTATTACGCCCACCAAAAGTCATTTGCAGGGTTTGAATGATAAACTCAATTTCTCGAATGCCGCCGATACCGAGTTTAAGGTTGTCTTGGTCATCGATTTGTTGGCGTTGGATTTGTGCCTTGATTTGACGTAAAGATTCAAAGATGGAATAATCCAAATACTTGCGGTAAATAAAGGGCTGGATTTGTTCAAGTGTATTGCTTGCTAACTCTTCATCACCTGCAACAAAACTGGCACGCAACCACGCATACCGTTCCCAATCGCGTCCTTCACTTTCCAGATAGGTTAACAAATTGTGTACTGAACAGGTCAAAGGGGCCGCTGAACCAAAAGGACGAAGACGCATATCGACACGGTAAACAATTCCATCAACCGTGATGCTATCCAATAGTTGGATAATGCGTCGCCCCAAACGGTTGAAATAAATTTGAGAATCAAGGCATTTGTTGCCATTGGATTGACCCGCACCAGAATAACAAAAAACTAAATCCACATCCGATGAATAGTTCAATTCATTGCCGCCAAGTTTACCTAACGCAAAGATGATAAAGCTTTGTTTATCACGGGTTGCATTTAATACCTTACCGTATTTTATCTGCATTTCTGCCAGTGCTTGTTGGTAAGCATAAGCGATTAATAACTTGGCTAAGGCACTAGTTTGCTTGAGTGTGTGAATGTGGTCTTGTGGATTAAGAGTTAATGAATCTTGAGCCGCAATTAATGCCAATCGTGATTGGCGGTAATTTCGCGGTAAGGCGAATATATCCAGATGCGAATTTTTATTTTGAAAGTCAATCCAATCACTTGGTAAATTTAACGGTTTATTACACAAATCATACAGATGTGGGCTTTGTTCAAATTGATTTTTGACGAATGGGCTGAGATTGAAAATTTTCATAAATTCATCTTAAGATTTGCAAGGAGCAAACACAGGTGCTGCTCTGCTACAATAAAAAATTATCGCACTTCAAAATAAGCTTTTTCGGAAATATCTAACCAACTCTTGGTTTGCGAGGCAAAAGTTTTGTAGGAATTATAGATACGTTTGCCCATTTTTGAGGTATTGCCCACTTCATCAAAGACTATTTGTGCGTGTTTTTTAAATTCTTCTAGGACTTCTTTTGGGTATTGACGCAGTTGTACGTTATGTTTATTAATAAGTGTATCCAGTGCGGTTTTATTTTTTGCGGTAAAATCTGAGAGCATGTTTTGATTGGCTGACATACATGCCATTTTGATGATTTCTTTTAAGTCATCTTCTAAGGCATCATAAGCTTCTTTATTGACTATGCCCTCCAAACAAGCCGTTGGTTCGTGCCAACCAGGGTAATAATAATATTTTGCCGCTTGATAAAAACCAAAGGCTAAATCATTGTAGGGTCCGACCCATTCGGTGGCATCTATGTTGCCAGTTTGTAAAGATGTGAATAACTCGGAACCAGGCAATAACTTCGGAGAGCCTCCTGCACGCTTTAAAACCTCGCCACCAAGCCCGGGAATGCGCATGACTAACCCTTGAATATCCGCCATGCTATTAATTTCTTTGTTAAACCAGCCACCCATTTGCACGCCGGTTTGCCCAACTGGGAAAGGCACAAGATTGTGTTTTGAATACAGTTGAGTCCACAATTCTAAGCCACCACCATGGTACAGCCATGCGTTCATCTCATGGGCATTCATGCCAAAGGGAACGGCACCAAAAAATTGAGCCTCAGGCACTTTGCCCTTCCAATAATAACTGCCTGCATGTCCTATCTGTACAGTTCCTGATGAAACGGCATCAAAGACTTCAAGAGGAGGAACTAGTTCACCACCACCGTAAACCGTAACCGTAATGCGTCCACCTGACATTTTAGTGATTTTTTCGGCTAAAAAATTGGCTCCTGTTCCCAGTGCTGGAAAGTTTTTAGGCCAAGCAGTGACCATCTTCCATTTGTGTTTTGTGTCTGAATTTTGTGTTTTTCCACAGTCTAATTCTTTGGGTTTGCAAGCTGATAATGTTCCTGCCACAGTGGCGGCTCCAATTGCTTTGATTATATTTCTTCTCTTCATATTACCCAACTCCCGATAGTGAAAATGTGATTATAACACAACCTCTTAGCACGCCTAGAAAACCAAGAAAATTTCTTAACACTAACAAGGTGGCGACGAGTTTTATTGTTGCATTGCTCGATGATTCCGCACACTTAAAATTTGTCAACTATGCTCAAATAGGTGAGGATACAGTTTTTTAGAAAATCTCAGGTATTGCGACTTTGCCTTCCATCAATACCCGGGCACTGCGGCTCATGATTACTTTTTTGGCTTGCCAGTCACCATTTTCTATTGCCACTTCTGCACCAACTTTCAAAACTCCTGATGGGTGCCCAAAGGTAACGAAGTTGTGCTCTTTTTCGCTTGCTGCTAAATTCACCAGCGTCCCAGGAATAGCTGAGGCAGTCGCTATTGCCACAGCGGCGGTTCCCATCATGGCATGGTGTAACAAGCCCATTGATAAAGCACGAACATTGAGGTCAATATCACTTTCATTAATTTCTTTTCCACTGGAAGAAGTGTAACTCTTGGCAGATGCAATAAAAGCGACTTTAGGTGTGTGTTGTCGAGTTTTGGCTTGTTCAATGTTATCAATCAAACCCATCTTAATCGCGCCATAAGCACGTATAGTTTCAAACATGGCTAAGGCTTTATCATCGCTGTTGATATCGCCTTGCAGCTCTGTGCCTGTATAATTAATATCTTCGGCGTTTAGAAAAATGGTTGGAATGCCTGCATTGATTAATGTCGCCTTAAATGTTCCGATTCCCGGAACTTCTAGGTCATCGATAATTTTTCCAGTGGGAAATAGCTTATCAGCAGTAGGTTCTACAAATTCAATTTTTACCTCTGCTGCTGGAAATGTCACTCCATCAAGTTCAAAATCACCCGTTTCTTGCACTTGACCATCGGTTATTGGCACATGAGCAATAATGGTTTTTTGGATATTGGCTTGCCAAATTTTTACCACACAAATCCCCTTATCAGGTATTTTATTGGCATCAACAAGACCCGAAGTAATAGCAAATGAACCCACTGCGGCGGTTAAATTACCACAATTACCACTCCAATCCACAAAAGGTCGATCAATCGCCACTTGCCCAAATAGATAATCCACATCATGCCCAACTTGGGAACTTTTAGCTAGAATAACTGTTTTTGAAGTGCTGGAAGTGGCTCCTCCCATGCCATCGGTTTGTTTTCCGTAAGGGTCAGGTGAACCAATAATCCGCAACAACAACTTGTCTCGGTATTCACCTGCGATTTGTGCTTGTTTGGGCAAATCCTCCAACCTAAAAAAGACACCTTTGGAAGTGCCGCCACGCATATAGGTGGCAGGAATTTTTATTTGTGGTTTGAATTTCATAAATTACGACAGTAATGACTAATTTTTTTATTTTATGTTAATGGCAGGCAATTAACAATGTATTTTAATCGCATTTCTTCCTGATTTTTTAGCTTGGTATAAGGCTTTATCAGCCAAATGTATTAAGTGGCGTATGTCTTGGGTGCTATTAATTTTCACCTTTTTTGTTGTTGCACAAATGCCGATTGAAACACTGGTGTTTTTTTCCTTGTTTTCAATTAGACTTTTAATGGATTCTGCTTTATCTAAAACAACAGACAAATCTTCATTGCAAATGATTATTAAAAATTCTTCTCCACCGTAACGTACAGCAATAGCATTTTCGAAATCAATTTCTTGCTGCATTATTTTAGCTAATTTACACAATAATTTATCGCCTGCTACATGCCCAAATTTATCATTGTATTTCTTAAAATAATCCATATCCAACATCATCACACAAACTTTTTTAATTTTCTTTTGCGACATGTCTTCAATGTACTTATCCATGTAACGGCGATTATATAAACTCGTTAACCCATCTAAATTAGCCAGCTTTTTTAATTCACCATTCGCCTGTTTCAAAGCTAATGTTTTTTGATTTATCACTTCTTTTAACGCCTTTTTTTGCATTAAAAATTTATTTTCTCTCCACTGCAATATTTTTCTAAATAAGTAAGCTAATACAAAAATTGCCAATATCAACCAAGTAAACTTAGCATAAGAATGCAAATACCAATGTGGGTAAACGCTAAATTGGAAGCGATTGCCTTCATAGGCATTGCCATCAGTATCGTGAGCTCGCAATTCCATCTGATAAGTGCCTGCAGGCAATTTAGTAAAGCTAATTTGGTTATCGGTAAAATTCTCAGACCATACATCATCATATCCTTTTAGGCGGTATTGGTAATGCAATTCATTGACTTTAAAAATTGTGTTGGCAGAAAAGGTAAATAGCAAACTACCTGTTCCTTGTTCAAAATTAAACTCTTGGTTATCCTTAAAAGCAACGAGTTGCTTATTTGTTTTATTGCTAAATAGAATAGACCTAAAAAGCACCTTATACTTTTGGCTGTTTGTTAAGCGATGTACACGAGGATTATAAGAAATTATTTTGTCATGGGAAGAAACTTTTACTTCACCGCTGTCTATAACCATTGAGCGTATATTGCTTTTCAAATAGGGACGCATTTGAATGACTTGCCAGTTGTTTTCATCACTTTCAATAAAAATTCGAGTATTCGAATAACCATAATACTTGTGGTTACTGTCTTGCATAAATTTAACCACCTCATTCTTCTCAAGGATTTGACTAATGCCATTAAGATTTATTTCCGAAAATTTCCCTTCGTTTAATTCATAAAACTTTTTATCGCTAACTGCTAAAATTTTATTTTTATTGTTTTTAAAAAAATATTGAATATATTCATCATTTAATTGAGATAATTCTATTTTTTTATCTAGACCATTTTCACGTTTACCACCTTCGGAGTCATAGGAAACAATAACGGGTAAGTCAACAATAAAGTTTGCCACAATAGCATCTGGGTTAATTTCAACAAAAGAAACTGGTCTTTGATTAAGTACTTGAGAGAATACCCATTGTGCATCTTTGTAAATTAACAACAACAAACTCTGTTCGGTAATAATAAAATACCAATTTTCATGGAATTTTGATGCATAAATTTCTCTTGGGTAGATTGTGTCACTTATGGTTTTCACAACTTTATTATCCAGCAATAAAAGTTTATGTGATTCTGCAAACAG
>JALSIL010000020.1 GCA_026990095.1 Lysobacterales bacterium | reverse complement strand
CGAGTATTTTTTCACTGGCAGAAATCAACGAAAGACTGGTGGCATTGGATTCATCAAGAAATTTTTCTAAGTAAATGGCTTGCCTTGGGTTGTCTATATCTGCCAATTGAGCCGCTATTTTTTTTGTTTGATCTAATGCCTGTTTACTTTGCGTATTTAAAAATATTTCACCTAATTCAAGAGAGTCATTTAACGCTTTGTCAATTTTAATGTCAAACCAACTGTCAATATAGTTATTTAAAATTTGAGTGGAAAAAAGGTAAATAATAAGAACAGGTGGTAATGAAAGCGATGCAAAAGTCGTTACCATTCGAGTCGTTAACCGAATGCCAGCTTCCTTTTTTTTATTTTTTAAATACAGCCAAACCAGTCGTTGAGTGATAATTATGGCTAAAATTAAAACCGCTAAGATTGATGCACCAAAAAGCCACAAGTATATTCGATTAAACTGCTGAGAACCTTTGATAATCTCACCCAAAGAGAATAAGGCAAAGAGCAAAGCCGATACGACCAGAATGATTAGCGAGTTTTTGACCAGACTTTTTTTCACTATTGCATCACTTTTTGTTCATGCCATGGCGTGTCTATGTCCCAATTGGAATCAAATAAAACAGGCAGTTGCATGGCAATAGGAAGAGCACCTTTATCAAGCATGATGCGTAACTTTACCCAACTCTTTGAGGTTATTGCAGAGTTAGGAAATTCAAAAACCATTAACTTTTCGAGTTCTTTCCACAATTGCGGGTATTCATTAACGCCGATTTGCTCATCGGTTTTTAAGTTCCTAATTTTGTAATGTTTGCCCAATGAAAAGTAAGAAACCTCTAAGGTGACTTTTTGTTTTTGTAAGGTTTTATTAAACCACAAACTTTGGGGTTCATACAAATCCACTTTTGCTATAATATTAATGCGAATACCGTTATCAATGGCTTCTTTAATTTGCGTGGAGGTGTGAAAATTGAGCTGAGGTTTAATAACTGTGCTGGTTTCATTGCTGCTAATTTCTAAAAAAATAACGAGATTTTCAGCCACCACAAGCGTGCTGAAAAACAACAGTGTTAGTACTAATTTAACGTTCATTTTTCTGAAGGTAACAGTAATAAAAACCATCCATATCTTGTGAGCCAGTTATTACCTGAATACCAAACTCACAATTCATTGCAAAGGGATATTTTAACTTGATTTCACTAAATTCAGGGTGAGAATTTAAAAATAATTTAATCTGTTGGCTATTTTCTTGCTTAAAAACCGAACAGGTGGCATAAAGAAGTTGCCCTCTGGTCGTTAGTAATTTTGCAGCAGAGAACAAAAGCTCTTGTTGTGTTTGGCATATAGCCTTTAAATCTTCGGGCTTTCTTTGAAATTTAATATCCACTTGTCGGCGCACAATTCCTGAGGCACTGCATGGAGCATCCAATAAAATTTTGTGGTATTTTTGACCGCTAAACCAAGCATCACTTTGCGAACCATCGCCAACAATTACCTTTGCGTTTAACTTTAAACGATGTAAATTTTCATAGATTTTCTGTGCTCGGTTTTCATGTAACTCCAAAGCATCGAGTTTTATGCTGTTGTTTAACTCAAGTAAGTGCCCAGTTTTACCACCTGGAGCTGCACACATATCCAAAATAAACTCATTATCATCAGGGCATAAAATATGAGCCGCTAATTGCGCACTGGCATCTTGAACTGATAAATCTCCCTTGTTAAAATCTTCATTTGTTGTGATGTTTTGGGCATCAATTATGTAGGCTCCATCAATGGAAGGGTGCTTTGTTGCTTGTTCAAGCGGCTTTTTAGAGCGCACCCATAACGGTGGCTTTTGGTTGTTGGCTTGTAAAATAGATTGCCAATGACTTGGCCAATCCTTTTTAAGTTGATTAATCCACCACTGTGGGTGCTCAAAACGAGCGACTTCATCACTTGGTTGTTGTGTTTTGTTCTTTAATGCCTGCCTTAGGGTCGCATTAATTAACCCACACGCCCACCGCTTTTTAAGTTTCTTAGCGACATTTGCCGCCTCATTGACCACAACGTGTTCTGGTTTATTTTGGTAATAAAATTCAGCTAGCCCTTGGGTTAAAATGACTCGAACCAGCTTATCTTTTGGCATTTTTTTAACCCATTGCTGCCAATAATCTTGCAATTGCAAATAATGCCGAATGGTGTCATAACACAAGGCCTTGACTGCTGATTTAAACTCAGGAGCAAGGTTTTCACTTAGGCGTTGCTTAAAAAGCTCGCTTAAGCTTTGCTTTTTAAAAACCACTTCATAAGTGATTTGTGCGGCAATTATACGTTGCCCACTCATGTAAACCAATCAGTCTTGGCTTGCATAAATTGGGCAATATCCATGCGCTTTTTACCTGATTTTTGAATAGATAAAATTTGCAATTGCCCGCTTTGGCACTGAATAAACAAAGAAGATTTGTCTGCATGGGCAATTTCTCCCTCTGCGGCTTGACTGTCCTCTTCAATAAATTTTGATTGCCATATTTTATAATCATCACCAGCAATGTTTGCAACGGTTCCAGGCCAAGGAACCAGTGCCCTAATTTTTCTATCAATCAACTCAGCACTTTGATTCCAATCAATCACCGACTCAGCCTTTGTTAATTTCTTGGCATAAGTCACCTTGTCTTCATCCTGAACCATTGGCGATGGCAAATTGTTGTCCTGCAATAACTCAATGGCTTCAAGCAAGGCATTAGCACCCATCACGGCTAATTTATTGTGTAATTTTTCGGTGGTTTCATCATCGGCAATAGCACATTCATGCTGCACATACACCGCACCAGTATCAAGGCCTGCTTCCATCTGCATAATGCCCACACCGGTAGTTTTATCACCTGCCAAAAGAGCACGATGAATAGGTGCAGCACCACGCCAACGCGGCAATAACGAAGCATGGATATTCCAACACGAAATCGTGGGAATATCCAATACAGCTTGCGGCAAAATCAAACCATAAGCAACCACCACCAACAAATCTGGTTTTAAAGAGCGCAATTCTTCAATCGCATCTTCATCACGCAAAGAAACGGGTTGATAAACCTCAATATTATGCTCCAAAGCACATTGTTTAACTGCCGAAAACTGCACCTTTCGACCACGCCCAACCCCTCGGTCGGGCTGAGTATAAACGGCTACCACTTCGTGCTTATTCTGAATTAATTTTTTTAAAGGAGCAACTGAAAACTCTGGGGTTCCACAAAAGACTATTCTCATGAATGTTTCTCCACAATTGGCAAAGATAACTGGATAGACTCAATAATGCCTTCATCATAAAATATGCGCTTGTATTCTGCACGAGACACCGAAATATAACGGTCATTACCGCCAATTTCCACCTGTGCTCCCGACTTAACCGCACGTCCGTCTTCATCGACACGCACCACCATAGTGGCTTTTGCACCCGAATGGCAAATGGTTTTAAGCTCCACCAAATGATCTGCCCATGCCAACAAATATTGACTGCCAGTAAACAATTCACCCTGAAAATCGGTACGCAAGCCATAAGCCAAAACAGGAATATGCAATTGATCCACCACTTCGGTTATTTGATAGACTTGATCTTTACTTAAAAACTGTGCTTCATCGACCAAAACACAATGGATATTGTGTTCTTTGTGGTATTTATTAACCAAATTCAGCAAATTTTCTTTTTCCGAAAAAATCACAGAAGGCGAGTCAATACCAATCCGCGAAGTCACCTTGCCGACACCAAAACGGTTGTCAAAAGCTGGTGATAGAATCAAGGTGTTCATGCCACGTTCGCGGTAATTGTAACTGGATTGCAACAAATGCGTGGTTTTTCCCGCATTCATCGCCGAATAATAAAAATACAACTTTGCCATAGAATAAAAATGCATGAATAAAAAAATCTATTTTAGCAGTATTCTATCGTTTTGGGATTTTAAAAACACTCAAAGGATAAAAATTTGCTTTAGTCTTTACCCAAACCCAACTTGATAAATGGGATTTCCCCCACTCAATCCAAACCAAGACTCAACAAATAAATCATCTATTACGGCAGAAAGTACAATAATTATAAAGCGAAAACCCGACAGACAGATGGCACTGCTTTGTGCTTCTTAAATTCGTCTCTGTTTAAAACCCCTGCGATATGATACTATCAACCCTGCTAGATAATACCGTTCATCAGGAGTTAAAGAAATCCCCATCTTAGCGTTGTAGCCTTTATCAAGAGAAAACACTGGAAAATAGTGGCAAAGTTTGTGGAGTAAAATTCTGTTTTAAGTTAAAATAGTCAAATCTTTTACTTTGATTGCTTTACTGGGATAGCCAAACAATCAAACGTATGTTTTAAACACACAAACATAGGGGTATTATTCTATGCACAATAAGCACGTTACACTTAATTTTCCTGATTCAGATCAGTCCGTTGAGCTTCCAATTATTACGGGATCAATGGGGCCTCCAACATTTGACATAAAAACCTTACATAAAAATTCAGGTTACTTCACTTATGATTCTGGTTTTGCTGCAACAGCTGCATGCCGAAGTGCCATCACTTTCATTGATGGTGGCAAAGGTGTATTACTTTACCGTGGCTATCCTATTGAACAGTTGGCAGAAAAATCTAATTTTGTTGAAACTTCGTATTTATTGTTGAATGGAGAACTCCCAACCAAAAATCAATACGAGGATTTTGATACCGAAATTCGCTACCATACCATGGTGCACGAAAAAATGAAGATGTTGATGTCCGGCTTTCAATACGATGCACACCCAATGGCAATGATGGTTGGCGTTGTGGGTTCTTTTGCTGCATTTTATCATGACTGGATGGATATGTCGGATCCTGAACACAGACGTTTAGCCGCAGTCAGATTGATTGCAAAAATGCCAACAATTGCCGCATCGGTTTACAAAAACTCAGTGGGACAGCCTTTTGTCTACCCACGTAATGATTTAAACTTTACTGAAAGATTGTTACACATGATGTATGCCGTGCCATCAGAGCCTTATGAGCCAAATCCCGTAGCAGCTAAAGCGCTGGATTTATTGTTTATGCTGCATGCCGATCATGAGCAAAATGCTTCAACATCAACAGTAAGACTTGTTGGTTCAACAGGTGCCAATCCTTTTGCCTGTGTTTCAGCAGGTATCGCCTCACTTTGGGGTCCTGCTCATGGTGGTGCTAATGAAGCGGTTTTGAACATGTTAGATGAAATTGGTGATGTTTCCAATTGTGATAAATACGTTGCAAAAGCCAAAGATAAAAGCGATAAATTCCGATTAATGGGTTTTGGTCACCGTGTTTATAAAAACTTTGACCCAAGAGCGACAATTATTCGTAAAGCTTGTCATGAAGTGCTCAATGAATTAGGCGTTAATGATCCGCAATTAGAGTTAGCAATGAAACTGGAAGAAATTGCATTAAAAGACCCTTATTTTGTTGAGAGAAAACTGTATCCAAATGTGGATTTCTACTCTGGAATCATTTACAAAGCTTTGGGCATACCAAAACAAATGTTCACCGTAATGTTTGCTATCGCACGCACAGTGGGTTGGGTTTCGCAATGGCTTGAGCAGTATGAAACACCTGATACACGCATCGGACGTCCTCGTCAAGTATACACCGGCCCTACAACTCGGGACTATAAAGATATTTCGAATAGATAGGTTTTTATGCTGTCACAAGCAGTTAAATTGCGTATCGAATTATTGGGTCTAAATCCACTGGATTTAGACCCAGTTTTAAACGCTAATACCGATTACCATATAGAGTTATTTGAGCAAAAGCTTTCTGTCTTCAACAAGAAAGATAAACACCACGTTTTTGTTGATTTTCAATCTAAACAATTGCAATTTCGATCCCAAGCACACCTCAATGCCGAACTGGTCATAAAAGCCGTGCTAGGGAGAAAGAAACACCCCACAACAGTCATGGATTGCACCGCAGGATTTGGCAAAGATGCCTACCTTTTATCCCTCACTGGCTCACAAATTGAAGCCTACGAGTCCAACCCACTGATGTGCGCTCTACTTAAAGATGGGCTGAACCGTGCAGGCATAGAAAGCATAAAGGTTTATAAAAAAGATGCCTTGTCGAATATCTTAAAAACAACTTGCGAAGTTATCTACATTGACCCCATGTACCCAGCAACCAAAAAATCTGCCAAAAATAATAAACAAATGACTTTTTTGCAAAGCTTTGTCGGTCACCAAGGGCAAATGGCAGAAGATTTATTCGAACAAGCCAAAGGCTCCAAGGCTAAAAAAATAGTTATCAAACGCCCTGTCAAAGCCGATTTTGTCTGCAACAAAAAACCCACTTCACAAGTCATCGGTAAAGCCGCAAGGTTTGATGTTTATGCACTGTAGATCTTTGTTATTTATTTGAATGTTTCTATCTTTGTACAATCCATTTTTGCAATGGAGAATAACCAACTGATATTTCATTGACAGGGGTTTTACACTAACCCGAATATTTCATAGGATAAGCTTAAAAATAAGGCATTTATCTTTAAATAACAACACCTTATCTCAACATTGTTACGGTTACACTTTGTACAAGTGGCTTTAAAGAAAAACTAGCTTCACATCTTGCACAAATATCACTAAAACCTATGAATAACTAGGTATATAGTGATATTTATGCAACCTATTTCGCTATTTTCCCTTTAAACTCCATTCT
>JALSIL010000019.1 GCA_026990095.1 Lysobacterales bacterium | reverse complement strand
GAGATTGCAATAAATTTATTGTATAATCTTCGACCTCTAAATACGCAAAGGGCACTATGAAAACCAAATACTTAAGTCTAATTTTTCTATTTCTTCCTCTTTTTTCATCTGCTGATGTGGGTGATTTGTTAATTACTGAAATTTCGGTGACTCCAACGGCTGGTGAATTTATAGAAATTCACAACAGTGGCGCTACTGCTGTTGATTTAACCAATGTTTACCTCACCGATGCAACTTTTGCTGGCGGGAGCATTTATTATTACCAAATTGTCACTGGTGCAGGTGGTGGTGGCGGATTTGCTGATTTCCACGCACGTTTTCCTGCTGGTGCTACGATTGCGGCGGGTGAATACCAAACAATTGCGCTTAATGGCTCATCAGATTTTAATACAACTTATGGTGTTGATCCAACTTATGAATTGTATGAAGATGCTGGCACTCCAGATGCCATTCCTGATATGCTTGAGGCACGTGCTGGTTCTATTAATGGACAGGGCGGCTTATCTGGTGGCGAAGTGGCGGTTCTTTATAGCTGGGATGGTGCAACAGATTTAGTTCAAGATTTAGATTACGTGGTTTGGGGCGATAAAGTAGAGGCTATAGACAAATCAGGTGTTAGCATTGATGGGCCAGATGCAGATATGGTTGCTTCAACTTATGCAAATGATACTGCGATTGCTTCACAAGCCGTAATCAGTTCCTCGGCTCATGCAGGTGGAATGACTTGGCAGCGAGATGTCAGTTTAAATGAAGGCATAGAAACGCAAGCAGGAGGCAATGGTACTAATGGCAGTGATGAAACATCCGAAGATTTAAATAATACTTTTTACGAAGCCGTACCCACGCCTAATATGGCAGGTACACCTCCACCACCGTCAGCACCCAATATTTTAATTAATGAGGTTGATGCGGTTGGCACTGCAGAGTTTATTGAACTTTATGGAACAGCAGGAGCAAGCTTGAATAATGTCACCGTGGTTTTGTACCAAGGCTCGGATAATACCATTTATGATTTAATCGATTTATCAGCCTTTAATATGCCCGCCAGTGGTTATTTCTTAATCGGTGATGCCACACTTCCAGCACCTGATGTCACTTTACCTGCCAATAGCTTGCATGATGATGCCAGTGCGGTTGCGGTGTATTTTAGCAATGTTAGTAACTTTACCGTGGGAGATGCATTAACAACAACGGATTTAATTGATGCTTTGGTTTATGATTCTGGTCAAGCAGATAACGCAACATTGTTAACGTTACTAAATGCAGGTCAAGCTCAAATTGATGAAAATGCTAATGCTGCTGCGGCAACCGAATCCAATGCACGTTGCCCCAATGGTGGCGGTGGTGCATTAAATACCGTTACCTATATGCAAGTTTCGCCAACGGCGGGCAATATCAATAATACTTGTCCTGTTACCCCTTATTACGCAACGGCAGATACAACAAATGCGACAACATTGCGCACCACCTTGCATAATATTATTAAAGGGCATACGTCTTATCCTTATTCATCAGGCTCTCCAAATACATGGGAAATCCTTTCTTTTGCCGATGAAGACCATAATGCTGCTGTTGATAATGACCCAAATGTAGCCGAAGCAGTTTGGATGGTTTATAAAAATAACTCATATACTTACAATGGTGGTGGCACACAACCTTATAATCGAGAACACACGTGGCCACAATCTTATGGGTTTTCAAACCCAACTAACAATGCCCCGAGAACAGATGCACATCATTTAATGATGTCAGATGTTGGGTATAATTCTACTCGCAATAATAAATATTATGATAATTGTAACCCTTCAATGGATGCAACGTGCACCAATGCTTCGTTACAGACCACGCAATACGATGGTGACGGTGATGGTATAACAGAGGGTGGTAATACAGGTGCAACTTATCCTGGAAACTCTAACTGGACAAATAACAGTGTTTTTGAGCCATGGAATTTTAGAAAAGGCGATATCGCTAGAGCCATGTTCTACATGGATATTCGCTATGAAGGACTTGGGGAGGTTGATTCTACAGGCACACCGGAGCCTGATTTGATTTTAACAAGCAATCCAGCGTTAATTCAAGGCTCGACTGGTGGTACCGCCTATATGGGTATCTTAAGTACATTAATACAATGGCACAATCAAGATCCAGTTGATGATATAGAAAGACAACGAAACGAAGTGGTTTTTTCTTACCAAGGCAATAGAAACCCATTTATTGATCACCCAGAATGGGTTGACTGTATATTTGCAGGAGGCACTTGTACAACTGCCGTACCTGATGAAGTCTTTAGTAATGGTTTTGAATAAAAATTCTTTTTCTTGAAAAAAACCCATGAATTTCATGGGTTTTTTTATGCCTTGATTTTACGGTATTAATCAAATAAAGGAGTCGATAAATACCGATCTCCGCGGTCACAAACAATCATTACAATCACGGCATTTTCCAAAGTTTTTGCCAACTCTAGTGCTACATACATAGCCCCGCCAGAAGATGGCCCTGCAAATATGCCTTCTTTTTGTGCCATTAATCGTGTCGCTTTATTGGCATTGGCTTGTGAAACATCTATTATTTTATCGACACGGTTTGCATCGAAAATTTCTGGCAAATACTCTTTAGGCCAACGGCGAATGCCAGGAATTTTAGACTCGCCATCGGGTTGTACGCCAATGATTTGTATTTTTGGATTCTTTCTTTTTAAATAACACGAAGTTCCCATTATTGTTCCAGTTGTTCCCATTGCTGAGACAAAATGGGTTATTTCTCCTTTGGTATCCTTCCAAATTTCTTTGCCAGTGAATTCATAATGAGCTAATGGGTTGTCTTGATTAGCAAATTGATTTAGCAACTTAGCTTTACCAGACTTATCCATTTCGATGGCTAAATCTCGTGCACCTTCCATGCCAATTTCGTCAGAAACTAAAACCAATTCAGCTCCATAAGCCCTCATGGTTTTTTGTCTCTCCATACTAGATGACTCTGGCATAATCAAAGTCATTTTATAACCTTTTAGTGCGGCAATCATAGCAAGTGCAATACCAGTATTGCCACTAGTTGCTTCCACCAAATAATCACCAGGTGTTATAAATCCTTTATTTTCTGCATGTTTTATCATGGATAAAGCAGGCCTGTCCTTAACTGAACCTGCAGGGTTTTGCCCTTCAAGCTTTGCAAGGATAACATTGTTGCATTTTTCATCGTATAGACGTTGAATACGAATTAACGGCGTATTGCCGATAGTGCACTCTAAAGTTTGGCAGTTTTTCATGTGTTTTATATTAAAAGTAAAAGGCTAAGAACAAATTTACCCTAATTAGATTTCAAAAACGTCAAAAACCATGAATAAATTAAAAAAACCTTGATAGTATATTCCAAATCCCTGTATAAAAATACCTTTACTTCAGGCTCATTTCATATTGGACAAGGCTATATTTTCAAACCACCGTGTAAACCCTCTAAGTTATTAATTTAGAGGGATTAAGAGTTTCTTCATCGGCAAAAACTCAATGGTGTTGCCATCATTCATGCGATGAATAATGGTTTTATCACCGTGATAGCCATGTTTTTTATAAAAAGCAACGCCCGATAAGGTTCCCATCAACTCTGTTGAATAAAACCCTTTTTTTATAGCTTCTTGTTCACAGTGTTGAATGATTCTATTGCCTAATCCTTGTCTGGCATAATCAGGATGAATAAAAAAAGCTCGAATTTTAGCAGCATCTGTCTTTGGGTTAAGTCTTTCAGGATCCCGTAAATTGTTATCATCGCTGCCAAATAACGTTTTTCGGTAACTCCAGCCACCACAGGCGATGAGTTGCGAGTTTTTTTTAATGACAAAATAAGTCTGATCTTTGATGAGTTGAGTATCCACTCCAAAGGCACTTTTAAGAGCGGATTCTATGGTATTTTTATCATAAAACTGTCCACCAAGCTGCCGAGCGGATAGGGCAATAAGTTTGGTGATTGCATCAACATCCTCTAGTTTTGCATAGCGTAAATTTGACATCAGTCTTTAGGGTAAATCCAGCCAGATATTTCGGCACCTGTTTGATTGTTTTTCTTGTTGGGAGCAACGTCAATCAACGTATAATGATTATTGACCTCAAATAAACTTATTTTTCGGGCATACTTTTTAGGTTTTTTCCACTTTTTGTTGTCGTAATTCTCTTCAGCCAATGAAACAGTGCCTTTTTTTAGGTTGACATCAACAACGACAGCCACATGCCCGTGACGCCATAAAGGGTTGCTTCTATCGGGGTAATAAACCACTAAATCACCAATTTTTGGTGGGCGGGTTGCCGTGCCATTTATAGAACGAGCTAAAGGAAATTTTTCATTAGTGCGAATATTTTTTCCTTCACTTAGGTAAATAATCTCATGAGCACTGTCTATGCTACCATAAGTGATGCCCTTATTAATCATCCACCAACGGCGTGAGTATTCGACACATTGGTTAATTAATCCGATGTAATGTAAGTTGTCGTCTTTCGGGCTGCTTTTGTGAATAGTGACCTCGCCAGTGGTGAGGTTTAAAAACGAATATTCATTCTTAATGCATTCGGAACGGCAATTCGAATAGGCATCAATACCATTGGCTGAACCCAGTACTTTGCCAAAATCAGTAACGCAATCAACATCGCAGAGTTGTTTGTTTTTCTCAAACATGGCTTTGCTTTGTTCTTTGGAAAAGGCTATTGGTTTGGGACGCAGTCCGTAACCATCGGTGTCGGGTAGTTGAGCAAAACCAGCAAAAGTTACAAATAATAAAAGAATAAATTTCATGTTTTATTCTCCAATAAAATTGGCTTTTCTTTTTTCCAAAAAAGCCTTAGTGCCTTCTTTCATGTCATGTGTCGAACAGGTTACGGCAAAGGCTTTGGCTTCAAACTGCAAGCCTTCGGGTAAACTGCATTCTGCACCGTGATTAATGCTGTCAATTATGCATTGCAAAGCAACAGGCGCACTCAAGGTCAGTTGTTTCGCCATTTTTTCAACGGTAGTAAGTAATTCATCTTGTGAGGTCACTTTGTTGACTAAACCAATTTCGTAAGCACGATTGGCATCAATCATGCCACCCATAAGGTTCATTTCCATGGCTCGACCCTTACCAATTAAACGAACAAGACGTTGCGTGCCGCCAAATCCAGGGATAACCCCTAATTTAATTTCTGGTTGCCCAAACATGGCATTATCAGAAGCAATGCGCATATGGCAACTCATGGCAAGTTCGCAACCGCCACCTAAGGCAAAACCATTGATAGCAGCAATAACGGGCTTGCAACTTTGTTCAATATTGTTCATGACCTTTTGGCCGTATTCGGCAAAAAACATGCCCGTTACTGCATTGGATTGGGCGAGTTCGGAAATATCAGCACCAGCAATAAATGATTTCTGTCCGCTGCCAGTGATGATTATTACAGCGATAGTTTTGTCCGTTTGTGCATTGCTAATTGCTTGGTTGATTTCAACTAAGGTTTGGTGATTTAAGGCATTAAGCTTATCGGGACGATTAATGGTTAATGTTAAAATTTTGTTAGTTGTACTTAAAAGAATATTGGACATTGCTGTGACTCTATAACGATAAAGCTGTAATTATAGCAATATTTGAACTCAAAAGGGATAAATGGGTCTATAGAGTTGTTAATATTTAGCGTGTGGCATAAAATACGCCCTTTTTTAAGAAAACCAACATCGAGGATTGATAGATGAATTTTAAATTATTACTAGCTGGGATTATTGTCATTACAACGACATTTGTATCTGCTCAAGATAAGACGAGCAAAGACATTACTTTTGATAAAAAGAAAGCCAGTTACGCTTATGGCTATCGCATTGGCATTGAATTTTTAAGTAAAAAAGGCAGTGAGTTTGAATTAAACACTGACGAAGCAATAAAAGGCATACGTGATGCGGCATCAAAAAAAGACCCCGCTGTTTCTAAAGAAGACATGGTCTTAAATTTCCAAGCTTACCAAAAGAAAATGGAATTGAAACAATTAGAGGCGTATAAGAAATTAGCCGCATCCAATAAAAAACGTTCAGACGACTTTTTAAAGACTAATCGCAAGAAGAAAGGCATTAAGGAACTGGCATCAGGTATTCAATACCGTGTGATTGAAGATGGTAATGGCAAACACCCAACACTGGATAGTGAAGTTGTGATTCATTACCGAGGGTCTTTAATTGGCACAGATAACCCTGATGTCTATCAAGAATTTGATTCTTCATTTGTTCGTGGCGAACCAAAAACAATTAAAGTTGGTGATTCCTTAAAAGGATGGCAAGAAATTTTGCCGTTGATGAAGCCAGGAGCCAAATGGCAAGTCTTTATCCCACCAGAACTCGCTTATGGAATCAGAGGACAACGTCCCATTGGTCCAAATGAAGTGTTGATTTTTGATATTAACCTATTAAGTGTCAAATAAACTGTAATTGATTCTTTTATGGTTAAACACAAGTGCTTAAAAATAAGAGGCGGAGTAGTGAAAATTACTCCGTTTTTTTATGCTTAATGTTCTCAATAAAGACAAGCTTTATGCCAACTTAAAGTCTGTATTAAAAACTGAACTTATACCTCCAGAAATCTGGCAAGCATCAGGGCACGATGAGTTTAGACCTGCAGCCGTGCTGGTGCCTTTGTTTTGGAAAGACCAAGAGATTCATATTTTACTCACCAAACGTTCTGATAAATTAAAGCACCACTCGGGTCAAGTGAGTTTTCCTGGCGGAGGATTCGATGAGGGCGATATT
>JALSIL010000018.1 GCA_026990095.1 Lysobacterales bacterium | reverse complement strand
TCTGGATTAATTGATGCAACTCAAGTATCAGCAAGTGAATTCTGGGATTGTGATGTTGCTGGAGTCAATGTGACCTGTGTCTATAGGGGAGCTTCTATGCCTTCTGGTCAAGTGACAAGTATCCAGATTAACCTGGTGTTAACTCAAATCAGTGTTGAAGCCGAGAATATAGTGGTGGCAGCTAGCATAGAGTCGGATACTGAGGATGAGTTTATAGCAAACAATACAACAACAGCCACAATAAATGTTAATCCAACACCAACAGAGGGAGAGATTTTATCGGCACTTCGCTCTGCACTTGATGGAAAGGCAAATCAACAGGTTAACCGAGCTATTCAAAATGTGGCTAGCTATTGTGAAGTTTCCTATTTTATGGCACTAGAAGGCATGTGTGAAGACTTGTATCAGACTGCACTAAATGGTGACGGCGAAACAATTAATACAGTGATGGAACAAATTACCCCCAATGAAGTCATTGGTCAGTCAACTTCCATTGCAGAAATTGCAACAGCACAGTTTAGAAACATTGGTTCTCGACTGTCTCAATTAAGAGCAGGTGGGGGCAGTGGATTTAGCTCTGCAGGATTAAATGCAACTTATGGGAATGGTAGCTTACCACTTGGAATGTTAGCATATTTAAATAAGTCAGTTGATGAATCATCAAATATTGATGTGAATAATGATTTCATTTCACCTTGGGGATTTTTTGTAAACGGTACCATCTCTATGGGTACTCGCGATGCCACAGGTAGAGAACTTGGCTTTGATTTTGATTCTTATGGATTAACCGCTGGAGTTGATTATCGTTTGTCTGCTAATAAAGTTGTAGGTGTGGCTTTGGGTTACGCTAATTTTGATTCGGATATTGATGGGCAAGCCAAATTACAATCAACAGGTGTTACTCTTACTGGTTATGGGTCATTTTATGTCAATGACAATTTTTATGTCGATGCTCGTATCAGTGTAGCCAAGCCTGACTTTGATCAGTCTAGAAAAATAGAATTTACTCTTGGAGATAAAACAGTCTCAAGGGTGGCAAATGGTTCGACTTCAAGTAATCAATATTCCGTTGCCATGAGTGCAGGGTATAACTTCTACAAAAATTCTTGGAATATTACGCCAAATGGTTCTTTTCGATACATCAAAACATCAATTGATGGCTTTACCGAAACTGGAGCAGGGGGATTTAATTTCAATTATTCTAATCAAGATATCGAATCCATGATTTGGTCAGCAGGAATTAGGGTATCAAAAGCAATAAGTTTAAAAAATGGTGTAATAACACCTCAGTTTGACTTTGATTACAACTACCAAAGCTTAAATGATGGTAACGATATAGAAGCACGTTTTGTTACAGCACCATTAAATGAAGTGTTTATTATAGAAACCGATTCACCTGATAGAACTTATGGCTCTGCAGGTCTTGGTTTTGCCTATATTTCATCCAATGGCAAACAAGCTTATATTAATTACAGAAGTGTCCTTGGGCTTGAAGGATTTAGCCGAGGGACATTTAATCTAGGGGCAAGGTTTGAATTTTAAGTCAAATCACCCACTTTTAACCAAGGGGAACACTATGAAAAAAAAGAAAATAAACACAAACAAATTGTCCGTTATTAGTTTACTTATGCTGGTAATTATTGGCAGTGGTGCACCTATTGAACAATCGTTTGCTAGAGGTAAAATTACACCTGACCAGTTGTATATTGTGGATTGTTTGTTGCCACCTCAAGTGAGACAATTGGGCTCTAACTATACTTATTTGGCTCCACGAAAACCGGCTCGATTAAGTGCACGTGATTGTGCGGTTAGAGGTGGAGAATACGTGGCGTACGATAAAGCCAGTTTTTCCAGTGTTGCTAAAATGTGGTTGCCAGAAGCTCAAGGCGGAAACCCAAAAGCTCAATCCTATCTCGGAGAGTTGTATGAAAAAGGTTTGGGTGGAACACCTGACTATAAAGCTGCTGCGATGTGGTATCAAAAAGCGGTGGATCAAGGTTATACGCCAGCCATGTTGAATTTGGGTAATTTATACGAGCAAGGTCTGGGTGTAGAACAAGATAAAACAAAAGCCATTAACCTTTACCGACATGCCTCAGGGATTACGGATTCAAATTTAGAGATTGTTACTGAACAAAACTTAAGAGACAGAAGGGCAAAAGAACACCAAAGAATTCAGTTGCTCAAACAAGTCTCTGGACTAAGAAAACAATTGTCAGAAGTAAAAAATGATTACGACTTAACTAAACGTTATGTTGAACAATCAAATATAAAACTCAAAAATTTACAAGCACAACTAAAAAACAATAAAGGCAATAACTCAATCTTGCAAAAAATTGCTGATTTAAAGGCGGAATTAAATAATAAAAACAATGAGTTATCTAAACAAAATAAGGTAATAAATACTTTGGTTTCTAAAGTGAGTGAACAAGCAACGCGTGATGAAGTGGCACAAAACACCAAAGAATCGGGCATTAGTATTCTAAATCCAGATGTATTTTTAACACGTGGTATTAACACAATGGCAATGCCTGCAGATGCAGTTAAATTTAAGTTTATGGCAAGTGTAACCCCTCCAGAAGGCGTTGTTGCTCTAAAAGTTAATAATCAAGACTACATAAAAACCATGACGGATGGAGGCGTTTTTGAAAGCACAGTTGAACTTAAAAATGGAGACACACCTGTAAGTATTGTTGCCATTAGAAAAGATGGCACACGAAACATCGAACAGTTTGTTGCAATTAGGAAACAGTTCAAACCAGTAAAAGCTCGTAAATTTGATGAGTTGTTTACTCGACGTTTACGCAATGATTTGGGGGATTATTTTGCATTGGTGATTGGTAATGATGAATATAATAATTTGGATAATTTGCAAACCGCTTCATCTGATGCTAAGGAAATTGCGAAAATTTTAAAGAAACGTTATGGATATAAGGTTAAATTATTAATTAATGCCGACAAAATGGCTATACTAAAAGCATTAACTGATTACAATAAAAAATTAGGTAAATTTGATAACTTAATGGTTTATTACGCAGGTCATGGTTTAATTGATGAGAAGACAAAGCAAGGCTATTGGATACCTACTGATGCCTCTGCAACAGATAAATCCACCTGGATTGCAAATAAACGCATCAGTGATTTTATGGCAAACATGAAAGCCAAGCATGTAATGGTTGTGGCGGACTCGTGTTATTCTGGCACTCTTTCCGGCTCTGCCATTTCGCCGTTACCTGATGATATTGAAAGTGAAGACATTTTATTTACTTCGCGTGTAAAAGCACGAACAGTTTTGACTTCTGGTGGCTTGCAACCAATCTTAGATAGCGGTGGCAATGGACATTCTATATTTGCCTCAGCTTTTATTGATACCTTAAATGAAAATGATGGTGTTATGGAAGGGTACCGTTTGTATAAAGCCATGAGCCAGCAAGTTAAATTGCGTTCAAGCTTAGCGGGTTTGGAACAAGTGCCTGAATACAGTGCAGTCAAACACGCAGGGCATGAAGGCAGTGAGTATTATTTCTTACCAAAGAAAATTTGATTATAAGTTATATTATTGGCATTAAAAGACGGACTAAAGTCCGAATCCCGAGCTCTTTGGGGCAGGGACTTTAGTCCCGTTTGCTTTAAAAAAGACAGACTAAAGTCCGAACCTCGACTTAAATTGAAATTTGATTAACTATCGTATTTCACATAGAGCCACCTTTTTTACTTTGCGAAAGAATAAGAAATTTTAATTCATTTTATGAATTGCACGTTTATCAACACTTAATGCCGCTTCATGTACCGCTTCAGAAAGAGTTGGGTGCGCATGAATAATGCGTGCCAAATCCTCAGCACAACCTTGAAACTCCATAGTTACTACACATTCAGCAATCAATTCAGATGCGTTGGCACCAACAATATGAGCGCCAAGTAAAGTATCTGTTTCTTTATCAGCCAATAATTTAACCATACCCTGTGGTTGGTTCATGGCAACAGCTCGTCCTATAGCCGCAAACGGGAAAGTGCCGACGTTATATTCTACGCCTTCATCTTTGAGTTGTTGTTCTGTTTTACCAACCCATGCCATTTCTGGTTCAGTATAGATAACCCAAGGAACAGTATTAAAATCTATATGTCCATGTTGACCAGCTATGCGTTCTGCAACGGCAATTCCTTCTTCACTGGCTTTGTGAGCTAGCATAGGGCCACGCACAACATCGCCAATTGCCCAGATGTTACTTGCTGTGGTTTGGCATAAATCATTGACTTTAATTTGCCCGCGATCAGTTAATTCAACACCGCAATTATCACTCAGTAAGTTTTCAGTATTCGATTTACGACCCACGGCAACCAATAGTTTATCGAATATTTCTGAGGATTGTTCGCCATTTTTCTCAAAAGTTACTTCGACTTTACCATTGACAATGTTAGCCGCTTTGACAAATGTCTTTAAGCGAATATCCATTTTTTGTTTTTTAAATTCGCGTCCAGCCACTTTAGCGATGTCTTTATCTGCTGCGGCAAGCAGTGTATCCATTGCTTCAAATATAACTATTTGAGAACCCAAACGCCCCCAAACACTCGCCATTTCAAGTCCGATGACTCCTGCACCAATAATGCCAAGTTTTTCTGGTATTTCATTGATATTCAATGCACCTGCATTATCGACGATTAAATCATTATCAATAGTAACATTTGGAATAGAAAAAGGAGTCGAGCCTGTTGCGATAATTATATTTTTAGCTGTTACTGTGGTGCTTTTTTCACCTTGGGTAAGCTTGACTTGATTGTTGCCTAATAAAGTAGCTGTTGCATGGGAAGCCTTAACTTTATTGGCTTTAAATAATCCCGCAATACCACCGGTAAATTGTTTAACGATGGCATCTTTGCGACCAATCATTTTATTTACGTCAATCTTTGCATTTTCAAAGCTTATGCCATGATTATGGTAATCGTGTTGCATGTGAGCAAAGTTTTTTGAGGAATCAAGCAAGGCTTTTGAAGGGATGCAGCCCACATTTAAGCAGGTTCCACCAAGGGCTGGTTTGCCATCTTTACCAATAAAATTATCAACACATAAAGTACTTAAACCCAATTGTGCAGCTCGAATGGCAGCAACGTAGCCACCTGGCCCTCCACCAATAACGACGACATCGTATTGTTCTGACATGTTATTTCTCCTAAAGGTTAAGCAATAAACGAGCAGGATCTTCCAACGCGTCTTTGATTGCAACTAAGAATAAAACGGCATCCTTTCCATCAATAATGCGGTGATCGTAAGTCAAAGCAATATACATCATTGGACGTGCAACAATCTCCCCATCGAGGACAACAGGACGTTGTTTGATTGTGTGCATGCCTAAAATAGCACTTTGTGGTGCATTGAGTATTGGTGTTGACATTAATGAACCAAAAGTTCCACCATTGGTAATGGTAAATGTTCCGCCTTGCAAATCATCCATGCCTAATTTTCCATCGCGTGCGGCAATGGCATAGTCCATGATTTGTCTATCAATATCGGCTAAGCCCATGGTGTCTGTGTATTTAAGTACTGGCACAACCAAACCACGTGGTGAGGCAACAGCAATGCCGATATGGTGATTTTTGTTATAAATAATGTCTGTGCCTTCGGTTGCGGCATTGATGATTGGGAATTTTTTTAATGCCTCGGTCGCTGCCTTGACAAAGAACGACATTAAGCCAAGTTTGACACCGTGTTTGGCAATAAATTCTTCTTTGTATTTCTTACGAATATCCATAACGGCTTGCAAATCAACTTCATTAAAGGAAGTCAACATCGCTGCTGTGGATTGTGCTTCAATCATTCGGTTAGCAACCATTTGACGTAAACGACTCATTGGCACACGTTCTGTTGCTGGCGTGTTGGCAACATCTACTGCATTGGGTTTTGTGATTCTTCCACCGCGACCAGTGCCAGTGACTTGTGATGCATCTAGACCGTTTTCACTCATTATTTTACGAGCAGCAGGTGATGCACCTGGTGTATTTGTGTTGGTTTGAGGGGTTGGAGCAACTGCTGTTGGAGTTGGTGCAGAAGCAGGAGTGGCTGCAACTGGTGTAGTTCTTTCCTGTGCAGCTTCTGCCGGTGCTTCACCTTCTTCAAACTTTGCCAATACTTGATTAGATGATACGGTTTCTCCTTCACCTTTGATTATTTCTTTTAAATAACCATCGGCAGGTGCAGGGACCTCTAAAACCACTTTATCGGTCTCTAAATCGACAATATTTTCGTCTCTGGCAACAAAATCACCAGGTTGTTTGTGCCAGGAGGCAACGGTTGCATCAGCTACTGACTCAGGAAGAACAGGAACTTTAATTTCAATACTCATTTTTTACTCCGCATCGATGTTGGAACCACGTTGCCCATTAATGGCTTCGTGAACTAATTGTGTTTGTTGTTTGGCATGCGCTTTTGATGAACCCACAGCAGGAGAGGGCGAATGTGCCCGTCCAGCATAATGTAAGAACTTATTACCATGCTTGTGATTTTTTATGCAATATTTTAAATGGTGGCGAATTTGGAACCATGCACCTTGATTGATGGGTTCTTCTTGGCACCAGATGAAGACATTGCAATTCTTATAATTGTCTATGTAATTAATTAAAAGTTTACGTGGAAATGGATAGAGTTGTTCTACACGTAAAACAGCGACCTTTTCATTGGGATTGGCTTGTAATTCATTGATTAGGTCATAATACACTTTGCCCGCACATAAAATAACACGTTCAACCTTGTCATTTTTTACGTGTCTATCAGGAATAA
>JALSIL010000017.1 GCA_026990095.1 Lysobacterales bacterium | reverse complement strand
CCAGCTTTTCGCTAAAAATCTCGCCAATAACTGGTTATTACCTTCAATTTTTAACTCAATCTGGCAAATTTTCTCTATTTTTTCTTTCGCCATATAGTTATGCAAAGGTCTCTAAAGATGATATAAACACAGTTATCGATATTTAAATACAGGATGATTCCCGCGTTCGCGAAGAATACAAAGGGCATTTACTCCGTTAATTCAACCTATGGCTTTTCAGTCCAAAGTCGTTGAGTTCAATGCATACGGTAATAAAAAATTTTAGTTTACAAATAATTGGGTAAAGTTTGATTCTTTTGTTGAGTATGTAAGGGTTTTGACAATATGGCATATAAACCTTACGGAATAATTTTATTCACGAATAAAAAGCTCAGTAAATGACACTTGGTTAATTATTGATATAAATCAAGTTTATACAGTAAGGATTAACGTATAATAAATAGAGTTAATAAGACAGGTATTTAAAGCAATGAAAGCCATAAAATGGGGTGTTGATTTGGAAATTGGGGTTCCTCCAATTGATAGGCAGCACAAAAGAATCGTCGATTACATCAATCAGTTGTTGGCGTTGAATAATTCAAATAATAGAGAAGAAATTTACACAATTTTACAACAATTGGTGGATTATACGGTTTCTCACTTTGCCTTTGAAGAAGAGTTGATGGAAGAGTGTGGTTATCGTTTTGTCAAAGCACACAAGCTTGTGCATAAACTTTTTGTTAAAAAGATTGCTAGTTATGTGACCAGGTTTGAAAAAGGCGAAGACATTACTTATGAGTTATTAATCACGCTTAAGACGTGGTTGGTCAATCACATTAAAAACGATGACAAGGATTTTTCTTCAATCGTGCAAAAGAAAATGCATATAGCTAAAAAAGAAAGTTGGTTTAGTTCGTTTATTTCAAAATTTTTCAATAGGCAGTTAATATGAATAAGTTAGAATGGGAAGAAAAGTTTAATACAGGCATAACCGTCATTGATGGACAACACCAAAGAATTGTTAAGTATATTAATGAACTGCATGAAGCCACTGATCAGAATATCGAAAGAAAGCAAGTTGAAAAAATCTTAGTTAAATTGGTTGAATACACCCTTACTCATTTTGCTTTTGAAGAATCTTTGCTACTTGATTCGGGCTACCAATATTTGGATGAACATAAAAAAAGTCATCAGGCGTTTTGTAAAAAACTATCAGACTTGGAAGAAAAGTTTAAAAGCGGTGAAAATGTTGCAGCATTATTGATACAATTACTTAGCGATTGGCTCTTTGAGCACATTGTTCAAGAAGACCATCAATATGTGGACTGTGTAAGGAATTTCTTTTTGGAGAATTAAAAAAAGAGACCTTCTTTCATTTAAAAAGGTCTCTGTTGGTTTTCTATATCGGGATTTGGGTATATTCAGAAAGACACATCCCACTGAAATCTAAGGCGGTTATCTGAATCATCCACACCCAACAATCTATCATTAATATACAGGCGAGAATAATCTAAAGTTAGTTTATTGTTATGACCATTGATAAAATAATTAATGGCAGTGGAATATTCTTTGCGGGTATTTGTAAAACCAATATCTGTTTTATTCGGTTCATCAACGAAAGCATAACGAAATGCAAACTCCATTTTTTTAGGAATAGCTGGGAATAGATTGTGGAAGAAATAGCCAGCTTGAGCATATCCACCTGTTAATTCGCTTCTCGTATTGTTAATATTGTCTTTGATTTTTTTCTTGTGGTATTCTTGTTGCCATGCAAAACCACGCCATTTAAATGCTGTTTCTTGTACAAACTGCTCAATATTAAACTGTCCTTTAGTCGCATTTGATACAGACTCAAACCCATCTAAATTCCCACAACCACTTGAAGACCAACGCGTGCATTTGCCTTGGGTTGAAGAGGATGCAAATGCAAGAGTGCCTGCTGGATTTTCCGAATAACCCGTATCAGATTGACGCCATTTTAATTCACGGCCTAAAAAGTTCCACTGCAAACGTGCCAGATACAACATTTTACTGTCATCATTCTTGACGCTACGGCCTTCACCATTAAAGATACCAAGGTAGTAGTTTAAATCAGTGCGTGTGCCTGGAAACAATCGACCAAAAGCCATAACGCCAACTTGACGATCAACGGTGAAAACTCTGTTTGCAATCGATCTTTCAACAAATGTTTGGCGGCCTGATGAATCTACCCGTTCTCTGTTGTAGTTTATCTTCCATTGCCCTGCACGAAAAGACAACCAATCGTATTTGTCTAAGGTGATGCGCCAATCAATTAATCGTGAACTGGAATTGGTTGAACTATTCGAAGTGCTTCGGGTTGGTTGCAAATCGACTTCGAAATAATATTTTAACCAAGGTTTGTAACCATGTCCGCCTATCTTCATTCGTGCACGACGCAATTCAAAACTGCTTTCATCAACTCTTGAAAAGTCAGAAATTTGACGTGGATCTGAACGGTATGGATCAGTTAAACGCATTTGTGCTCGCCACTGTAAATTTGTTGACCAGTTACCATCTTTACTACTCACAGATAAGCCCTTCTTTGTAAAACCAACAGTAACAGGGTTTTCTTCTTCGGAAGTCTTAGTTATCTTGTTGATACTATTAGTTTCAACCTGCTTGGCGATGGTTTCTTGCTTTTGTGTTGCAACTTTGGATTGATTTTCTAGGGCATCCAACCGTTGGGTTAATAATTTTACTTGCTCTCTTAGCAATGAAATTTCATCAGAAGACTCACTAGCATAGGGTGATTGAGCGAACACCAATAAGAAGGTAATAAGGAATGTTTTGATTTTCATCTTGATTGACCATTAATTAAAATTGTCGCTATTGTACGAGCTAACCCTAAAAAAATACTTGAGAATGAATTAAAACTTATTATTTTGAATAAAAAAAGACTAAAAAATTATTATATGTAACATAAATGTCATAAAAATGTCATTAAAAATTCATTTGAACGTCATAGCCATGACATATTTGTAACCGAAAAGATTTAGTAAAAGAGCTTAATACAGGTTATAAGAGATACCAAGGCTAAATGACCTTCCTTTTGTAAAGGAGCGAGCCGTTTCATCCCCAACAAGAAACAAGGCTTGGTCATTGAGTAAGTTTTTGGCTTTAAAACTGAGCTTTAGTTTGTTGAAAATCTTTTGCGAGTAAATAAAATCCAATTGGTTGAAGGGTTGTTCGTAGACATCGGGTTTGCCACTGGTGCCTGCTTCGCTGATTCTTTTGCCGAAGACATTAAACAGTAAAGAGGTGCTGATGTCTTTGTTTTTGTTGTCATAGCCCAGTTGCAGATTAACCACATAGGGTGATTGTCCTTGTAATGGTCTGGTGTTGTTGGTTTGTCCGCCTGGGCGGTCGCTACGTAGGGTGATTTCTGATTGAATATAGGCGTAATTGGCGGATAGATAAAAATCTGACCACCAGTCTTTTTTCAGCCAGCGATTTACGAAGGAGAAATCTTTGTAAATTTCTAATTCAATGCCAGCGTTTTCAGCGGCTTGAGCATTGTCAAAACTAATAATTCGTGAGGAACCAGGCAGAATGATTAATTCTATTGGGTTAAAAAATTGTTTGTAGAATAAACTGACCGAAACAAATTCACCAGCAGAGAAATATTTATCCCAACGCAGGTCATAATGTTTAATTTTACCAGTGATGAGGTCTGGATTACCAATGACATTTCTATCCAAAACTGGGTCTTTAAATTGTGCAGGGGAGAGTTCTTTAAAATCAGGTCTGGTGGCAGTTTGGGCGTAGTTAAAACGGATTTCATTGTCTTTGGGTAAGAATAAGGTGCTAGAAAATGATGGAAAGTAGTCATTATCTTGCAGCGATACTTCTATGGGAGCGGCATTGCTGTCAAATAGGTTGAAAGTGGTAACGGATTGATAAAAGTTTTCTTTTCGCAGTCCTAATGAGATTTTAAAGCGTTGTTTGTAAGCATAATCCAAAGAAAAATAACTGGCTTTGATGTCTAAATTGGCAAAATAGTTGTCGGTGGCTCGGGTCACTTCGATTAATTGATATCCTTGCGGATCAATAAATTCAGGTGAAAGAATGTTTTCTAAATCGCTGCCTCGGTCAATTTGGTTGACCAAGGAACCGACATCTTCAAACACAAAACGGCGAATGTCGGAGTTTCTGTCTTTGCTGACCCATGATTGCCCGCCATTGAGTAAAATATCATGGTTGTTGCCAAAACTAAGTGGAAAACTTAAATCGTAATGAATATCTTTGCTTAAATCTTGCAGTTCTCGCCACACACGTGAGTTGGAATCGTTGCGCGTAGAAAAAATAAAGTCTCCTTCTTCGCGTTGGTCATAACGGTAAATTCTATTGTCGGGTTCATCAAAATTAGCAGTAGAGTCGGTGTATTGCCAGTTTAATTTTAGCCCGCCAAGCGGTGTTAAAACATGTTCGCCAAAACTTTGGAATGAGGCAAGTTCGCGTTCAGTCCAACGCAATTCGTAAATGCGGCGTGAATTGCCTAAATCTTCATTGAAGCCTTCGGCAATTTCGTTGAAATTCTGAGTGTTTCTTAACAGCATGTAGTTGGCAGCTATTTTATTGTTTTCGGAAAATTCGATGCCTGTGGTAAAAAAACTACTGAGATTTATATTGCGTCGGGTGGTACTAGAGACTTCTTCGGAATCCAATGCCAAAGTTGTGCCGGAAGAAACAATGTAATCGCGGCGTAATTCTGAACGGGTTTGGTAGTCCGAACCGTATTCTATGGCACTGGAAAAACCCAAAGCAATACCCGATTCTAAGTCTTTTCGCATACCACCAGAGAGGCTAAAGCCCACGCCTGGGTCGATGGTTTCATTATTTAAACTGTAGATGTTTGTCAAAGATTCGCCGATGCTTTCCAGTTCTTCTGGGCTAAATCCGCCAGCAATAAACGGATTGCTGGGTCGTAATTCGGTACCGCCGTCAATGGCTTGTTGCAATAACTCAGGTATGGCTCGTGAGCCATCATCAAAACCAGTCCAATCACTGCCTCCACCTTGGTAACTTAATCCGTCTTTGCCAGTAGTTTGGGAATTGTTTTTGTAGGATAAACCGACTTTTAAGAAATTTGACTTGGGTAGAGAGATGGTTTTTAAGGTGACGCTGCCGCCGCCAAATTCGGCGGGAAGTCGGGCAGAATAACCTTTTTGCACTTCTATGCTGGAAATTATGCCCGTTGGGAATAAATCCAACGGCACAACACGGCGGGTCGGGTCGGGACTGGGCAAGTTGGCACCATTCAATAAGGTGCTGGAATAGCGTTCGCCCAAACCACGAACAAAGATAAATCGACCATCAACCAAAGTTAAACCCGTTACCCGTTTGAGGGCACCTGCGGCATCGGAATCACCTGATTTTGAGATTTGTTCCATGCTTAAATAGTTGGCGACCGAATTGTTTTGTTTGCGTTCTTCCAAAACCGAAGCCAAAGAACCTTCAATAAAAGGCACAACAACGACAAATTCTGGCAATTCTTTACCCGCAGGTGTCATTTCAATCTTAAATTGTGCAAGCCCATCAACAGAAACTTCAACCTTGGGTTTTATAATGCTATTGTATTGGGCGTGCAACACACTGATGTTGTAGTTGCCTGATTGTAGCTTGGTTTTAAAGTTACCCTTTTCATCGGTGATGAGGTGTTCGGTTAGTCCGCTGATGTATATTCGAGCACCTGCAATACCTTGACTATCTTCTGCTGAAATAACGGTACCTGAGAGTGTGGTCATCACGCTTTGAGTTGGTTTGTCTTTTTTGTCTGCTTGATTTAAGGAGACATTTGTTGGGTCTTTTGAGGTTTCTATATCGACAATTGGCTGTTGGTCTTTTGCCTTAATATCGATTAATAATTGCACAATTTCATCTTTTGTTAATGTTAAATTATGGGTATAAATTTCATCTTTTTGGCTTTTAAGAACAATGGTGTGATTGCCAGCTTTAAACAATAAAACGGCATTGCCATAGCTGTCAGTTGTCGCAAGCTTTTGCTTGTTTTCATAAACATCAACTTGCGAAAGTGGTTCGCCCTTAAAAAACACAAAGAGTGAGACTTTGGCGTCATTTTTTGCCATAACAACGTGCGACAATAGCATTAAAATTAGAATGTATTTGCTCATAATTATCTCGTGTACCTGTCCATTGTTCTAAAGCTTTTTATTGGCAACGCCATGTTTCTTGTTGGCATTCGCCCATGATTTTTCGTAATTTTGTGGCTTTTTTGAAGTTTTCGGTTTCTGTAATTTGATTGAGGTATTCGTCTGCTTTGGGGTAATTGCCCGTTTTGAAAAAAGCATAAGCCAAAGCGTATTTCATGTTTTCATCATTTTGCAAATGAACGCGCTTGATGTTGTCTTCCATGGCGATGGCTTGATCAAAGTTTTCCAGTTGCAGCATCAATGCCATGCGTTGTTTTAATTTTTCTTTTTGATCACTTATCATGCCATTGAGGGTTAATGCCATGTAATGCGAGCCTGCCCGTCGGTAAAGCTCGGCGGCTTCTTTTATCAAGGCAGGATTGAATAAAGCGGCATCATGTATGATTTTTGCCGCCACAAAATAATCGTCGTTTTGAATGTAGACAGCCGCTAAGGATTTACTGATGTTTTCATCATTGGGGAATTGCAAGTGAGCACTTTCTAAAAACACTAAGGCGGATTGACTGTCACCTGAGTTGCGTATGGCATTGCCAATGGCGACGTAGTCATCGCGTTGTCCTTTGAATTTTTGTAAATAGTGTTTGCCCAATATAGCGGCTTGTTGGTTGTAGCCTAATTCTA
>JALSIL010000016.1 GCA_026990095.1 Lysobacterales bacterium | reverse complement strand
GACAAAGCCTAAAAAACAGATGCCTTTTTCTGAGGCACAGGCAATTAATGCACCGATGGGCGATGCGATTCGTGCAACATTGATGATGTTGCTGTGTTTGCTTTTGTTGGCACTGTGACCAAAAATGCTTTGGAAGCTTTGGTTAAATCCGCTCAAAGAGTCATAACCGCTATCGAATGCCGAGGTGGTGATGCTTTTGCCTTTTTTGATGTGATTGAAGGCGTAGTTGATGCGGAACATGCGTTGGAAGGCATGAAAGGTTATGCCGTGATTTTTTTTGTACCAGCGCCTGATGGTGTGCGGTTCTATGCCTTGTTGTTTTAAATCGTCATCACTGATTTTGTCTTGGGGGTTTTTCTGCAATTGCGCCATGATAGTTTTTACGTAATCTGGCACCTGCCCTATTTGTTCTAATGGTTTGCAAATTTTGCAAGGACGGTAACCATTTTCTAAACAAGTTTGCACATCATCGTAAAAGATAACATTGTTCGCCTTTGGGGTGCGGGCACGGCAGGAGGGATGGCAAAAAATGCCTGTGGTTTTCACCGCGGTAAAAAAACTGCCGTCGTAATGGCTGTTCTTTTGCCCTAAGAGTTGGTATTTTTGTTCGAATGTCAGTTGCGATTTCATGGGCATATAATAAAACAAGCTTTGTTTGATTACTACCGATAAATTGACAAGTATCTTCACACAGGTTAGATTAATACTTTTAATCAAGGCTTTTGTTATGAGTTCTTTTTATTGGTACGATTTAGAAACCTTTGGTATCTCGCCTCAATTTGACCGAATTGCTCAGTTTGCTGGCATTCGTACGGATTTGGACCTCAATCCCATTGGTGAGCCTGATATGTTTTATTGCCAAACGGCTCTGGATACCTTTGCTGACCCGCAGGCTTGTTTGATTACTGGTATTACGCCGCAAGAATGCGATGAAAAAGGGGTGTTTGAAAAGGATTTTATGGAAAAAATCAACACTATTTTTAGTGAACCGCATAGCTGCGTTGTGGGCTATAATTCCATGCGTTTTGATGATGAGTTTATCCGTTACAGCTTGTACCGAAATTTGTACGACCCCTATTTGCGAGAATGGTCCAATGGCAACAGCCGTTGGGATATTATTGATGTGGTGCGGGCTTGTTATGCTCTGCGACCTGAAGGGATTAACTGGGCATTTCATGAAGAAGGCAAACCCAGTTTTAAACTCACTGACTTGACCGATGCCAACAACATGACACATACCGCTGCGCACGATGCCTTAAGCGATGTCGAGGCAACTATTCAGGTGGCTGCTTTACTTAAGAGCAAGCAACCCAAGTTGTTTGATTATTGCTTGCAGTTGCGCAATAAAAAATACGTGCAGAGCTTATTAAACTGGCAATTAATGAAACCGGTTGTGCATGTCTCGAGCAAAATCCCTGCACAACGCGGTTGTTTAGCCATTATGTTGCCGCTTGCGATTCACCCGACCAATCCAAATGGTGTTATTTGTTATGACTTATCAACCAATCCCGATGATTTGTTTGAACTGGATGTCGAGGATATTCGTGACAGACTCTACACACCGCAGAATGATTTACCCGAAGGCATACAACGGATTCCACTCAAGACTATTCACATTAATAAATCGCCGATTGTCGCGCCTTTAGGTGTGCTTAAGGACGTGGATTTGGACAGAATAAAACTGGATTATAGCGTTGTTAAAGAAAACCTTGCAAAATTTAAAGCCCAAGAAAGCCTCATTCAAAAAGTGCAAGCGATTTTTAATCAAGCCTTTGACAATGATTCGGATGATGTCGACACCATGCTTTATTCGGGATTTTTTACTGCGCAGGATAAACAAAATTTTGAATTTATTCGCCGTTCCTCGATCGAAAAAATTCGTTCAACCGATTTAAAGTTTAAAGACCCAAGAGCACAAAAATTAGTCACGCGTTTTATTGTGCGCAATTACCCAGCGTCATTGACTGCTAAAGAAAATGCGGCATGGACTAAAGACATACGTAATCGAATTAACTTAAGGTTTGGTGAAAATGCCGTGCTGTGGTTTGAAAACTTACAGCTCATGCGCCAACAAGAAAATGGCCAAGTGCAACTTAAGATACTTGATTTGGTTGAAGAATACATGAAAGGCAAAATTTCCAGATTGAACAGTTAGAACTTGACCGAGAAAGAACTCTCTTTCTCGGTCTGGTTGTATTACTTATGCGTTAACGCATATTTCATAATATGGTAAATAACATTTTGTTCAATGGTTCCATGCACCGTTTGTGAACCTGCACCTGTAGCGTATATGGCTACATCTTCACCGCTATGTGTTTCTGATACTTTGGGTATTGTCGCTGCTTGACGATAATCTGGATTGGTGGTATCAACATGAGTTAAATCAGGGCGCTTATCACCATTAACATAGCCTGGACCATTGGCATAAGATAAGGTTGTATAAGGCTTGTCTTGAGCATCTTTTGCAATATGCCCAATAAGATTTCCTTGCTCATCAGGAACTTTAACAATGCCCAAAATCGGATTGCCACGTTCAGGATAACCCGCCATATTAAAGGTGTGGGAATGATCGGCAGTGACAATGATAAGCGTTTCATTAAGGTTGACATTTTTTAAGGCTGTTTTAACCGCTTGACTCAGTTCTACCGTATCAGTTAAGGCACGATAAGCATTGCCTGCGTGGTGTGCGTGATCAATTCGTCCCGCTTCAACCATTAAGAAAAAAGGTTTGTCTGAGTTTTTCAATACCTTTAAGGCTGTTTTAGTCATGGCTTTTAGACTTGGCTCTCCTGCCTTATCGTTTACTCGATCATGCTCATACTGCATGTGTGAAGGTTCAAACAGTCCAAGCAAATGCTTAGTTTTCTTTGCATTGACTTGTTTGAATTGTTTTTTGTTCCACACCACTTGTGAATCTTTGTACTTGGCTTTCCATTCTTTCATTAAATTGCGGTTATCAAGGCGAGAGCCTGTATTATTTTTATATTCTGGATCGTTTTCATTTGAGGGTAAGAAATTTCTGCGTCCTCCGCCCAATGCCACTTCCAATCCATCGCCGTAAGGAAATTCGATTAACTGACGGGCTATGTCTTTACAACCCTTTTTACGTTCTGTCACAGGAATATCGCTATCGGCTTCCCAATCACGAGACACCGCATGCGAATAAGTCGCAGCAGGGGTCGCATGAGTTAACCGTGCGGTTGAAACCACTCCTGTGACCATGCCATTTTTTTCAGCCCATTCCAATAAAGTCATGCGTTCGTGCCCCATGCCTGATTCGCAATCACCGATATTTATTTCGCTATCGACAGCAATAACCCCCCCTTTGGTTTTAATACCTGTCATCATGGCACTCATGGTGCCAGCAGAATCGGATGTTTGTAAATTAGTGTTGTAGGTCTTTGCCAATGCTGTTTGCGGAAATTTTTCAAAACTAAGTTGGTTTTCTTCCCCTTTTTTTCCTTTCAATTGCCCTTCAAATATCCGTGCAGCGGTTATGGTACTGATATTCATGCCATCGCCAATAAATAAAATGACGTTTTTAGCGTGTTTTGGAAAGTGGTTTTGTAAAGCCAGTTGCTTAACCTTGTCTTGTCCTTGTTGGTACCACCATTCTGGTGATTCTTTTGTTGTCATTTTTTTGTCAGCTTTATTGCTAACAACTGGTTTATGAGCACAGGCTGAAAAAGCAAGAACAACTAAAATTGGAAAGTATTTTTTATATTTCATAAGTTTTAAATAAAGTAAGTGTATATATTAAGTATGGCTAAAAATACGGTGATTAACCACGTTAAAGCCGTTCCATAAAAACGACCAAAGGAAACACCTTTTGACTTTGTTAAGCCAAAGGCGTGTAAAATTCGTGCCACAACTGCCAGAACGCCAATAATATTCAAAATAAGATTCGATCCGCCATTGGCTTCATACAATCCCATCAATATAATTATCATCGGAATATATTCCACCGCGTTGGCATGAACACGAATAGCTTGCAAGCCATCTTTATCCCCATCATCACCTAAACCCACGTGTTTGGTTCTTCTAAAAACAACAACTTTATAAGCCAAAAAGATAATAATTAATGCCAATAAGGCTGCGTATAAACTGGTGATGTGTAACATGGCTTTGCCCTCTAGTTGAGTTGTTTTATTTCATTAATTGTCGAATAGCGACCCTTTTCATAGGCAATAGATGCTATTGCAATATCGGGGTCGTGTGTGAAAAACAAATGATGCTTTGCCTTAAAATGTCGGTTTAAAAAAGCTTCTTTTTCGTCAATTAACAGTTCAGGAAAACGGTCATAGCCCATTGAAACAGGCACATGCATCCATGCTTTGCCTGGAATTAAATCCGCACAAAACACCACATCCTTTACAATCGAGTGCATCATTTGCGGAGTGTGACCACTGGTGAATTCAAACGCAACACTGGGCAATAACTCGTGCGATGTTGCGTTAACCAAGTGCAAGCGACCTGATTGTTCTAACATCTTATTTAAGAAAGGTAAAAACGAGGCTTTATCACGCGGATGAGGATTACATGCACGTTGCCAATGTTTTTCTGAAACTAAATAGTGAGCATTTGGAAACAATAATTCGGGCTCTTTGCCTTCTTGCCACGAAGACAACAAGCCACCAGCGTGATCAAAATGCAAATGGCTGAGCACCACCACATCAATATCCTTATGCGTTAAACCCTGCTCTTTTAACGAATCCAACAAGACGTGGTTCGGCTCGTTGACACCAAAACGTGATTTCAGCTTGGGTTCAAAAAAATTACCTATGCCGGTTTCAAATAATACGGTTTTGCCATCCAAATCTTGGGCTAATAAACAACGGCAAGCTATTTTCATTCGATTGAGCTCATCAACATCAACCCAACGCAACCATAAAGCTTTAGGTGCGTTACCAAACATCGCACCACCATCGAGCATTTGCGAATTGCCCATTAAGGAAATTAATCGAGTCATTAGCGGTGAGCCGCTCCGCCACGTGGATCACTGGCAGCCTCAGTAAAACCTGTTTTCTTATTCCAATAAGCGGCATTCATATTGCCCCATTTGTGGTTTAACTCTTTGACTGTGTGCCCTCGTGCCTTTAAACCCGCTAAATCTTCTGGGTTGATTGCTCCTGGTTCATAAAACAACACATCAGGCACGTATTGGTGGTGGTAACGCGGTAAAGCCACCCATGATTTAACGTCATTGCCATCGTAATAATCCAAGATTCCAAGCATAACCATGGAAATTATACGTGAGCCTCCTGGTGTTCCAATTACTGCCACATCATCATCTCCGATAACGAAAGTTGGCGTCATGCTTGATAAAGGACGTTTTCCTGGAGCGATGGCATTTGCCTCGCCTCCAATTAAACCATAAGCATTGGGCTCGCCAGGTTTAGCAGAAAAATCATCCATTTCATTATTGAGTAAAACACCCGTGCCTGCTGCCACAAACTTGGAGGCAAAAACAGTATTAACTGTTTGTGTCGCGGCAACCATGTTGCCTTGGGTATCAATAATAGAAAAATGCGTGGTGTGATTACCTTCGTGAATTTCTCCTAATCCTGGCAATGAAGAACTTGGCATGGCTTTGTCCATACGAATGGACGCACGCAAACCATCGGCATAATAGGGATTGATTAATCGTTTGGTTGGTACGTCAACAAAATCCGAATCGCCCAAAAAGACACTGCGGTCGCGGTACGCTCGACGCATCGCTTCCACGGTTAAATGAATACGCTGATCGGTTTTCATATTTTTTAAATCCCAACCCGACAAAATATTAAGCATGGTTGCTAATGCGATGCCTCCGGATGAAGGAGGGGGAGCGGTGATTAGCTTTTTGCCTAAATAAGTGGTGTAAATCGGTTCACGCTCAACTATGTGGTAATTTTTCAGGTCATCCAAAGTCCAGATACCCCCTGCTTTTTTCACGGCTTTAACAAACTTTTTAGCAATTTTCCCCTGGTAAAATCCAACTTTGCCCTGTTTTGCAATCGCACGTAATGTGTTTGCTATGTCTTTATTGGTAATATTGTCACCAATTTTTGGTGTTTCCCCATTAAAGTAATAGGTTTTCATGCTCGCTTTATAACGTTGCATGATTTCTTTTTTTGCAGCCAATCCTCGCACATAACGTCCGTAGGCAGGAAAACCATTTTCCGCAATGGCAATAGCTGGCGCTAAATCTTGGGCTAATGTTAATTGACCATAACCTTTAACCACATGATCCATAACTGCAACAAGTCCTGGAATGCCAGCAGAAAGTGGGCCATTAACTGCCAAATCTCGAATAACATTACCTTCTTTATCTAAATACATGTCACGAGTTGCCGCAGCAGGTGCCATTTCTCTGCCATCAACAAAAACATTTTTGCCATTAACTTCATCGTGTAACAACCAAAAACCTCCTCCTCCAAGACCAGAACTCTCTGGCTCAACAACCGACAACACCGCACTAACGGCAACCGCTGCATCAAAGGCATTGCCTCCTTGTTCTAAAATTTTATAACCCGCTTCTGTTGCCAGATAGTGACCCGATGCTATCGCAGCCTTATTTGGCAATTTCGCCAATGTTGTGAGTGTGACTGTTAATAGAGCTGATAATAGTATTTTTTTCATAGTATTTTTGCTGTTAGTTTTTTATATTTCTCTAGTAATTCTTCAGGTGTTTCTTGGTAATTTTCATCTTTTGGGATGCATTCTACTGGGCAAATTTCCACGCATTGTGGCTCATCAAAATGCCCTATGCATTCGGTACAAAGCTCAGGGTCAATTTCAAATATTTCAACTCCCATGTATATGGCTTCATTAGGGCAAACTGGTTCACATACATCGCAATTGATGCATTCTTCGGT
>JALSIL010000015.1 GCA_026990095.1 Lysobacterales bacterium | reverse complement strand
TGAAGCCCAACTTCGTGCCGACTTACGTCAAGTGACAAGCCTTATAAAAAACTTAAAAACGGTTAGTTTTGATGAAAACAAAGAGGTCATGCAAAACTTGGGGCGTTACTTTTCAGGCAGTAAGGATTTTGATATTGGATACATTGATACGTGGATGGGCTTATCGCCTTTTATTGTTAATCAAATCAATGGGCCGCTCATTGATGTGCCAAATACACTGATTACTAATCAACAAATTAACACCAAAAAGGATGCTAATGATTACATTAAACGATTAGATCACTACGATTTATTTGTTGAACATGTTTTGGATAAAATAGCAGCTGATAGCGACAAAAATTGGACGCCTCCATTGGTTATCGTTAATAAAAGTATAGCAGCGATGAAAGGATTTATTAAACCAGAGGCAAGTCAACACCCTTTTGTTACTTCTTTTGAAAGTAAATTAAAAAAGAATAAAACCATTACATTCAATGATAAAAAACACATGACCGACATGCTTAAACTCATTGTTGCCTCTAAGGTTTATCCCGCTTACCGAAATGTTATTAACGCATTGGAAGATTTATCCATGTCTGCACGCAATGAATCCGGTATTTGGGCACAACCAAACGGTGCAGCTTATTATAAAGATGCAGTGAAAATGTTGGGTGATACCGATTTGTCCCCCGCACAAATACACCAATTGGGTTTGGATGAAGTGAAACGAATTTTGAAGCAAATGGATGCTATTTTAAAATCACAAGGGCTGAACAAGGGTTCTGTTGGGCAAAGGATGACTGCTTTAAACGATGATGCTCGGTTTTTATATGAAGATTCTCAAGCAGGACGAAAGCAACTGCTTGATGATTTAAATGGTTACATAAATGGCATTAGCAAACGCATGGACGAACAGTTTGCCACCAGACCCAAGTATGCAGTCGAGGTACGTAAATTTCCAAAATCACGTGAACAATCTGCCCCTGGCGGCATGTATACGAATCCGCCTATTGATGGTTCTCAGCCTGGAATTTATTGGATTAATCTACGAGACATCAAGGCAAACCCAAAGTTTGATTTAAAAACACTAACTTACCATGAAGCCATTCCTGGACATCATTGGCAAATTGCATTAAATCTTGAGCAAGAGAGTTTGCCTTTATTGCGACGCATTGCTCCATACAATGCCTATACCGAAGGTTGGGCATTGTATTCGGAAAAAGTTGCGGCTGAAATGGGCATGTATAAGAATGATCCATTTAGTGATTTGGGTCGACTAAAAGCAGAATTATTTCGAGCGGTTCGGTTGGTGGTTGATACCGGCCTGCATTATAAAAAATGGACCCGAGAACAAGCCATTAAATACATGGCAGAAACTACAGGAACAGTGGAATCAGATGTGGTTGCCGAAATAGAGCGCTACATGGTCTGGCCTGGTCAAGCGTTGGGCTATAAGTTAGGGATGATAAACATCTTACGGCTACGTGATAAAGCCCGAAAACAATTGGGTGATAAATTTGATATAAAAGCCTTCCATGATTTGATTCTGCTAGGAGGAGCCGTGCCAATGAGTGTTTTGAATAGAAAAGTTGAAGAGTGGATAAAGGCTCGGAAAAAATAATTGCATTTACATCGTTTTTATAAGCATCGAGAGAATGGATTCCTGCTCTCGCTGAGGCTCGGCTAGAATTACAGAGGGTTTTATGTTATAAAAAACCCCGTCCTAAAGAATGGGGTTTTTATAAAACTCAGATTATGTATCTTTTAAAAGTCGCCAGCTGCACCTTTTTCCATCACTGCTAAAATCGTTTCTTTAACTCGCGATGCCTTTTTAAACAATTCAGGAGGCAGTGATTCTCCACCATGTAAAATCATATCCATATTCATTGAATATAATGCAAAAGTGCCATCCTCACGTTCAACCATCGAAACACGGCAAGGTAAATAGGCAGAAATAAAGACATTATAATCGACCATTAACCGAGCAGTTCTGGCATCGCAAAATTCAAAGATTTTTAAGAAACGTTGTGGCTTGCCTGTTTCTGCAAAGACTTGTTCGGATAAAGGCAGCTCCCCAACAATTTTCATGTTCATGTCGTTGGCAACTAACTTCATGGATTCTTCTGCATCTTCTTTAGTGACGCCTTCGTCAAACTCTTTGACCCAAACGGTCGCTTCTGCTGTGACGCGTGATCTTTTAAGCTTAGTCCACATTTCCCAGTAAACCTCGCCTGCTTTTGGATCAAAAGACTTAAAAGTTTTATAATCATCACCAAACTTTGACCAGCCGTATATGCCACCGCCAATAGCAAGCACACCAATTAGGGCTAAAATGTTTATTATTAATCTCATACCGTACCTCTTTTAAGTGTCACAAATAAGAGTGGCTTTTTACCACTCTTATTTGAATTTTATGTTTAATGTTTTGAACTCTCGCCTTCAAGAACAAAACCACCATTTTCGGCTTTAGCCACTCCTGTAAACTCAAAAGGAGCACCTTCAATTTGAGAAAGCTTTAACGTGTAGGTTTCACCTTCTTCCACTTCTAAATCGTCTACTGCTGGTAAAGTGATTCTTGCTTGAGCCCCTGTTTTTCCACCGATTCCAAAACGAGTGCGAACAAATTTTGAACCCCATGCCATTTTAAAGGTATTATCAATGTTTGCTTCTGGCATATTTGCCATAGTAGAACCGCTCCACATTGCCACATTGTCTCCAAACTCATCTTTGAGTTCAGCCTTAATTACATAACCTTTTTGCGTGTCAGGCCCTGCATTGACATAACCATAAAAAGAAAGCGTTCCGTCATCTTTGATATGAACATCAGAAATTTTTATATTCTGGTGGTGAAAGCTCACACGAGGCTTGAGTTTGCTGTATGTTGCACCATAAAGCACATTATAAAACCCAACAACAAAGACAAAAGTGATGACCGCCATCCAAATACTGAGTTTTTTAAGCCCGTTTTGGCTAAGTGGTAGTGGCCCAGAAAACAGCCATGGAAAGACCTTCCATTGACCAATTTTCCCACTGGCTAATTTATTGTCTATTGAGTAATACCCAGCACCTGTAACATAGACGGCAGCAGAAATACCAAAACCAAAGGCTGCCATTGTCCACTCATCAAGACAGGTGGACCCCATCCACCCAAAGACCAACATCATGCCAAAATTCAGTGCCATGCTGCCAACAGCTGCTAGTCGTGTAGCAAAACCAAAAATTAAAGCCAATCCAACTGCTAACTCTGCAAAAGAAAACAACCACATGGTAAAGTTCATTAATGGTACATTTTGTATAACCGAAACCAGTGTTTCTGGCATAAAAGACCCAGGATAGGCTGCAGCAATTTTATTACCGACAAAATTAGCATGTTCGACATCTAATTTAAAATGATTGCCGTCAGCAGGTGCGACAGCATAGATAGCTCGGCGTGAAAAACCACCCCAAAAGATAAAACCCATGGTAAATCGAATAGCAAGACTTGCTAAACCCATCTGCCCATAGATGTTTTGTGTTTGCTCGTTATTTGTTGACATGTATTAACTCCTCAAAATCAGTTTATTTTTCATCAACTTTGAAGTATAGCATAGAAATTTAGCACCTGCTACATTAGCAAATGCTTATATTGAGAATTATTAATTCAAAAAAAAAGGGCAAAAGCCCTTTTTTTAAAAAATGAGAAGCTGTGTTATTCAACAGACTCTTCTTCCATAGAAAGAAAGACTGTGTTGGCATTTAGCCTATTGACGGCATCAAAGGCAGGAAGTTTAGAAAACTCACTCCAATCCACGGCATCATAAGCGTCAACAAATTCTTCCATATCTTCTACTGCTTGTCCCATTACCTTACGCATAAAAACCAAATAGCTTTTGGTTAATTTAATGGCAGCGGCAGGATCAGTTGATGCATCGCCATGACCAGGCACAAGAACATTTAAGTTTAGGCCTTTTTCCATACTGGCTAAAGTATCTGCCCACTTTTGTGTACTTCCACCACCAATAAAAGGAACTCGTCCTCCAAATATAATGTCGCCAGAATAGAGCACGCCATCTTCTTTAACCAATAAAGTCAAATCGCCATCAGAGTGAGCCGCTCCAACAACATTGATGGTAAAGTGAATACCGCCTAATTCAAAATCGGTTGTTTTGTCAATTATGGTGTCTGGCTTGACCACATAGGTTTGTTCATTAACCCATGGTTTTAATGATTCTCTTCTTTCTGCTAAACGCATTGGCGTTGAATCGGCATTGATGTATTTAAAACTTCCAACAGGAGCTATAACCTCTGCTCCAAGTTCTTTAAATACTTGTGCACCAAACAAATGATCTGCATGGTAATGGGTAATGATTAATTTTTTTATCGGCTTATCCGTTACTTTGCGGATTCTTTTTAATAACTCTACAGCCAAAGGCGGAGAGCCCAAAGCGTCAACCACTACAACGCCTGCATCAGTCACAATAAAACCCGAGTTAGATATAAAGCCAGCATTGTCTGTAGCTATACCTGCTTTTCCTTGCACTTGATAAGAGTGTTCAGCCAATTTTTTGGCACTCATTTCAATGGATAATGGTGGGTATTTAGTTAAGATGTTTTTTTCAACAGCAGCAGAATCAGTACTCTTGCTATTGCCACATTTTCCTTCACCGCATTTTTTGGCTGTGTTTTTACTCTCTCCGCATTTTTTGGCACTGGCTTTATTGCCACCACATTTTTTTGCCTGCTGTGTAGCCGCTTTATCTGCTTTAACTGTTTTGCTGTTGTCGTTAGTGCATGACGCTAAAGACAGTGCGCCAACAACAGCTAAAATCAAGGTAAGTTTTTTATTCATAAATTCCTCCAAATAAACTCTTTTAAATTCTTCAAGAGCACAAGTATACCATAAAATTTTTGTATATTAGCAACTTCTTATAAACCAAACAAAAATGCTTGTTTTTTAAACGCGGTTAATACCATAAAGACAAACAATAAGGTTGCTATAATATAACTGGTTTTACTTTTCATGCCACTAGCTTTTAATGCCAGAGCACCAAAACCAATGTATAAGACTAAAGCAATAATTTTTGCTAAAAGCCACTGATGCACCATTGGATTTATACTGGCTTGATAAGCCATGGTAATGCCAGTGATTAATAATAATGTGTCATTCACGTGTGGTATAATTTCTAAAGGTTTTGCAATTGGCTTGTTAAAACTCTTTAAAAAGAAACGCAATTGAAACAAGATAATGCTAACCGTTATGAATAGCATGTGCGAATGTTTTAATCCTGCATACATCAGTTTTTAACGCCTAATTTACTTAAAATATTTGCCATTAAACACCACTTGGTAAAACCCGATTGAAACAAGTTGGCTCCAACAAAAGCAGTAAACCACAGCCACTTGGCTTGAGTGAAGTCAACTTGACCACTAAAGTGTGCCATTGCAAGGCTGAGCATGATGAAAAAGCCTGCGACAATTCGTATCATTCGTGTAACATTCATTCGTTATTCTCCTGTATTTTGTTTTTTTGTACACTCTTGATTTTCAAGAGCTTGATTGATTGATCTTTTTAAATAAAAGTCGTAAAACTCCATAGCACCACCAGTACCAACAATACGTTTACCAATTTCTTTGCCATTTTTATCCAAAAATAACACGGTTGGTGTTAAGGTGGCTTTTATTGACATGGCGTATTCAACGGATTTTATTTCCTTGCCGTCAAAACCTATGTGTTTATTGCCGCTATCAATCAATAACTCACGCAGTAACCACTTGTCATTTAGTTCACCATACTTTACTTCTGGAACAAAAATTTGTTTTTTTAATTTAACGCAATAAGGGCAGCTTTCACGGCTCACCATAATAACCATAACCTTGTTTTCATCACATGCACGCTGACCTAATTTTTGAAAATCTTTAAGGTACAGTAGCCGTTCATAACCATCAGACTGTACACAGTTAGCGAATAAAAACAAGGTAATGAAAAGTAATAAGCCACGAAGCATAAGTTTAAACAAGCATTTAAAAAGGAATATTTAAACTTAAATTAAGTAATTTAGCAAACACTAATACTGTGAAAGCCGTGTTTTGTAAGCAAACACTAACAAAAGCATGATTAACACGAGTAAGAGCGAAGTGGATAACAGAGGGATAACGGGGACAGAATATAGTTTTTCGCCAACATACCGACCTTGTGCGTATGTGCCTGCACGGTCTTGTTCATATACCATGACTTCTTGGCTGGTTTGGTGGTTTTGAATAAATACTTGTAGAGGGTAATAATTATTACAATCTAATCCTGGTGGAGTGACTCCACAAAAAGGAAGTTCGGGTCTATTTGCCTTAAGAAAAGTGTATTCTGTTATCCGTTGATAGGGGTTGTTGTAGTTGCCACGCCCAGATATTCTAACCCCAACACCTGTATCCCTATCAACTTCATAAGCTCCATGCCAACCAACAGCTAAAATTTTATTATTTTGCAGTGGAAAAACATTAGCAAAGTTGTCATTTAAACCGCCAAATGGCCCTGGTGCATAAACATAAGAGAAATACCAGTTTTCAACAAAATCATTGTAATTATACGAATACAATCGTCCAAAACCAAAATAAGGGTAATAAAAACGCAGACCGTCATTGTCAATAAAGTAACTATAAGTATCTCCGACAAGTCGAACAGCATCAGGGCTCATGTCATTTAAGTCATAAACATGGAGGTTGTAGTCTCCAGTGATCACATCATGTGTCTTAAAAGCAATTGTATCTAAGTTATCTGAAAACCAAAACCTTTGAAAACCAGGAAGAGTCAAAGCAATTGATACTTGGTTTGTAATAAGGTCGATTTGATAAATAGAGTCGTGGTTATATTCAGAAAAATATAAAACGTTATCGGCTTTGTTTAAAATAATTTGTTC
>JALSIL010000014.1 GCA_026990095.1 Lysobacterales bacterium | reverse complement strand
TATCCTTTTATTAAGGATATTCCAGTAGTTTATAGACTTTTTAAAACGAGCAATTTTGGGACAGATTTTTCATTAGGTAAATAATGTCAGTCTTCCTTTGTTGAGTCAAACTCAAATAAGCAGAAAGGATTAATATTGTACATTTCATTGCGAGGAAGAATAAAGTTTCCATTTCTAGCAAAGATGCTTATTTCTTATGACATTTGCGTAACTTTGCGCCTGCTTTGCGACCTTGGCGTTACGCTTTAAAATATAAAATATAGTGGGACACCCATTGTAAAATAATCGTGAAATGTGTATAATGGGTCTTATGTTAATAGGAAGATATGATTTAGGAGTAATTTATGACAGTACCAAGAAGAAGTTTAATATCCTTATCGGATACACCGTATTACCACTGCTACGTGCGCTGTGTTCGGCGCGCTTTTTTGTTTGGGGATGATAAATACACAGGGGTTAATTATGACCATCGCCGCGAATGGATTCGCGAGAAGATTTTATCCCAAACCGATGTCTTTGCCATTGATTGCTGTGCTTATGCGGTAATGTCGAACCATTATCACGTGGTGCTTTTTGTCGATGAACAAAAGGCCAAGGAGTGGGATAGACGTGAGGTTTTGCGTCGTTGGAAACAGCTGTATAATTTATCTTACCTAACTGAAAAATACTATAATAAAGAAGCAGTTACAAAGGCAGAACTCGATGCCATTTATGTCAATATCGAACTGTATCGCGAACGTTTGATGGATATTTCATGGTATATGCGCGGTATAAATGAATCCATCGCACGGCGTTCAAATGCTGAGGATAACTGCAAGGGTCGGTTCTGGGACGGACGCTTTAAATCTCAAGCTTTATTGGATGAACAAGCTTTACTGACCTGTATGGCGTATGTGGATTTAAATCCAATCCGTGCCAAAATGGCACAAACTCCTGAAACATCTGACTATACCTCAATCCAAGAACGCACCCTAAAGAAACAATCCAAACTCAAACCCTTTGGAGCCAGTCAACGTAACAGCAATGAATATGAGATTCCATTTGCCTTAGATGATTACCTAAGCTTAGTTGAAACCACTGGCAGAGCCATTATTAATGAACACAAAGGCTATATTCCCGAAGAATTGCCCGATATATTGCAAAGACTGGGTCTCAACAACGACACCTGGCTGAATCAAATCAAATACTTCGATAAATGGTACTACAAAGCCATCGGAACGGTAGAGAATCTAAAAAAATACTGCAAAAACCTAAAACAGAAGTATATAAAGGGTTTGCCTAGAACTCAAAGCGTAAAAAGTGGTTAAAAACCAGACTTAGAGTGAGATAAATCTCACTTACTAATGCATTCTAGTTTAAAGAGTGGGTTCAATCCGCTTGATTTGTTGTTATTTTAGAGTTTTATTGTTTAATAATAGTTGTATGGTGTTATAATTCAGGCATGATAACGACGACAATAAATTAAATTTTAGTCACTCACGTAAACTGTGTTGAGCACTTTATGTGCTTTTTTTTTGCTTAAAACTTATAGAATACAATTATGCCTATAGTAACTTTAGCCGACGGCTCACAACGACAATTTGATAACCCTGTTACTGCACACGGTGTTGCAATCGATATAGGGCCAGGACTTGCCAATGCAGCACTTGCTGCAAAAATTAATGGGGAATTGGTTGATTTATCAACTAAAATTTCAACGGATGTAGATTTGTCAATTGTCACAAGCAGGGATGAAGACGGTCTTGAAGTGATTCGTCATTCGACAGCCCATTTAATGGCTCAGGCCGTTAAACGCCTTTACCCTAAGGTGCAAGTCACTATTGGCCCGGTTATTGAAAATGGATTTTTTTACGATTTTTCCAGTGAACATCATTTTACTGACAAAGAGTTGGCTGAGATTACTGCAGAAATGAAAAGAATTGTAAAACAAAAACTTATTGTTGAACGTCACACCATGAAACGAGATGAAGCCGTTGCTTTGTTCGAAAATATGGGGGAAAAATATAAAGCGGAAATCATTCGTGATATTCCTGAAGACCAAACACTAAGCCTTTATAAGCAAGGAGAATTCATTGACCTTTGTCGTGGTCCACATGTGCCAAACACATCTAAATTAAAAGTTTTCAAACTCATGCATGTTGCAGGTGCTTATTGGCGTGGTAACAGTGATAATGAAATGCTGCAGCGCATTTACGGGACGGCTTGGGGTGACAAAAAGGATTTAAAACAATATTTGCATATGCTGGAAGAAGCTGAAAAGCGTGACCACAGAAAATTAGGCAAACGTATGGATCTATTCCATTTCCAAGAAGAAGCACCTGGGATGGTCTTTTGGCACCCAAATGGTTGGTCAATTTATCAAACGGTGCAACAGCACATGCGTACAAAGTTAAACCTTCGTGACTATAAGGAGATAAATACACCTCAAGTGGTTGATTTTAGCTTATGGGAACGTTCAGGTCATGCCGATAAATTTGGTGATGATATGTTCTCAGTAGAATCAGAAGGGCGTAAATTTGCCATAAAGCCTATGAATTGCCCTTGCCATGTTCAAGTGTATAACCAAGGCTTAAAGTCTTACCGTGATTTACCATTACGTTTAGCTGAATTTGGATCGTGTCACCGTAATGAACCATCAGGAGCTTTGCACGGTTTAATGCGTGTCCGTGGCTTTGTACAAGATGACGCACATATTTTTTGCACAGAAGAACAAATTCAAGAAGAGGTTTCTGAGTTTATTGAATTTTTGCATGAAATTTACCAAGATTTTGGATTTACTGATATTATCTATAGATTGTCTACACGTCCAGAAAACCGTGTTGGTAGTGATGAAATTTGGGACAAGTCAGAACAAGCACTTGCTACAGCATTAGACAATAAAAAATTAGATTGGCAAGAATTGCCTGGAGAAGGGGCTTTTTACGGGCCAAAAATTGAGTTTTCATTAAAAGACTGTTTGGGTCGTGTGTGGCAATGTGGCACAATTCAAGTCGATTTTTCCATGCCAAATCGCCTCGATGCCAGCTATGTTGGTGAGGATGGAAACAAACACGCACCCGTTATGTTGCACCGTGCAATATTGGGTTCGTTTGAACGATTCTTAGGGATTTTAATCGAACACCATGCTGGTAACTTGCCTTTTTGGCTTGCACCAACTCAAGCAGTAATTATGAATATTACGGATGCACAAAGCGAATATGCGGCTAATTTAGCAAAAGAATTGAAAAACAATGGATTTAGAGTCAAATTAGACTTGAGAAATGAGAAGATAGGCTATAAAATTCGCGAACATACTTTAGAGAAGTGTGCTTACATGTTAGTTGTTGGCAATAAAGAGAGGCAAGACGGTACAGTTACTGTGAGAAAACTCAATGGCGATGATGCAGGAAATAAGACCATTTCTGAACTTGTAGAACACTTTAAATCGTTAGAGTCGGATAAAGTACAATAGACACTATTAAAAAATGAGGATTTAGAAAAATCGCAAAGAAACACCAAACCAGAATAAATGAAGCAATTACGTGCATGAAAGTACGTTTAATTGACAGTGATGGTAAACAAGTAGGAATTTTGGCAACAGATGCTGCTCTTGATAGAGCCAAGGCTCAGAAATTAGATTTGGTTGAAATATCACCAAAAGCAGAACCGCCTGTTTGCAAAATTATGGATTATGGGAAATTCAGATTTGAAAATTCCAAAAAGAAACAAGCTTCAAAGAAAAAGCAAAAGAAAGTTCAGCTTAAAGAAGTCAAGTTTAGACCAAATACAGAAGAGGCCGATTATCAGGTCAAACTGCGTAATTTACGTAAGTTTATAGGTCAAGGTAATAAAGTTAAGGTTACTATCATGTTTAGAGGCAGAGAGTTGGCTCATCGTGATATTGGCGCAAACATGTTAGATCGATTAGAAGATGATTTAGCCGAAGAGGTTGTAGTGGAACAACGACCTGCAAAAATGGAAGGACGATTTATGATAATGTTATTGGCGCCTAAGGCGACAAGTAAACAGTAAATAGATATTTGCAAATAGGTAAAAACACCTACCAGAAGGATTAAAAGCACAGATAGATTTATTTTCTATCGTTAACAGCAATAAGTTAGTGAAGCTAAAATGGTCATGCCATTACTTATTGTAGTTTTTAAACATTTAAATGGAGCATAATAATGCCAAAAATAAAAACCAAAAAAGGCGCTGCCAAGCGTTTTAAAAAAACCGCTAATGGTTTTAAGCGTGGATACGCAAATAAGAGTCATATCTTAACCAAAATGACAACGAAACGTAAACGTAACTTACGTGGTACAGACATGATAGCTGAGTCTGATATCAAGCAAGTTAAATCAATGTTACCGTACGCATAAGGAGTTAAGAGAAAATGGCAAGAGTTAAAAGAGGCGTTACCGCAAGAAAACGTCATAAGAAAATATTAAAATTAGCAAAAGGGTATTACAACGCACGCCGTAAAGTTTACCGTGTTGCTAAACAAGCAGTTATCAAAGCAGGACAATACGCCTACCGCGATAGAAAGCAAAGAAAACGTCAATTCCGTGCTTTATGGATTACACGTATTAATGCGGCTGCAAGAAACAACGGTCTATCCTATTCTCGATTTATCAACGGTTTAAAGAAAGCTAATATCTCTTTAGATCGTAAAGTTTTAGCCGATATGGCAGTTCATGATAAAGCTGGTTTTTCAGCTGTTGCTGAACTTGCTGCTAAAGCATTGAAATAAATCGATTCATCCTATTGATAATAGGATTTAAAGATTAAAATCTATTAAGAGGAATTAGCTTTCCAGTTAATGCTGGTCGGTTATTTCCTCTTTTTTTATGTAAAATTATCACTAACAGGTGAAATGTGGAAAATCTTAATCAAATAATTACTCAAGGGAAAAAAGAAATTGAAGCGGCAACAGATATTCGAGTTCTTGAAGAAATTCGAGTGGCATATTTAGGTAAAAAAGGAACAATTACGGGTCAACTCAAACTGTTGGGAACATTGCCAGGTGATCAACGTCGAGAAGCAGGAGTTGAAATCAATAAAGCCAAAGGGCAATTGCAACAACAAATTCAAGCGCGTCGTGAAGTTTTACAACAACTAGAAATGGATAAAAAGCTCGAAGCGGAATCCATAGATGTCACGCTACCAGGAAGAAGTATTGCATCGGCTAATCTACATCCTGTGACACGAACGATGAATCGCATTGTTGAATTGTTTACAGGTTTGGGATTTGAGGTTAAAACAGGACCTGAGATTGAAGACGATTACCACAATTTTGAAGCGTTAAATTTTCCAGCACATCATCCAGCTCGGACTATGCACGATACTTTTTGGTTTGATGACGGGCATTTATTACGCACACATACCTCACCCGTGCAAATTCGTGCCATGAAAAACATGTCGCCACCGATAAAAATTATCGCACCTGGGCGAGTTTACCGCAGTGATTCGGATCAAACACATACCCCAATGTTTCATCAAGTTGAAGGGCTTGTGGTTGGTGAAACCATCACATTTGCCAGCTTAAAAGGTGTTTTAAATCAATTTGTTAACGCATTTTTTGAAAAAGATTTAAAGATACGTCTTCGCCCTTCGTACTTTCCTTTTACTGAGCCATCAGCTGAGGTTGATGTCGAGTGGCAAAAAGATGATGGCAGTACTGGTTGGTTAGAAGTACTTGGTTGTGGCATGGTGCATCCAAATGTGTTGAGGGCAGGGGGAATAGATCCTGAAAAATACACAGGCTTTGCTTTTGGTTTAGGCGTAGAACGCTTTGCCATGTTACGTTATGGCGTTAAAGATTTGCGTCAATTTTTTGAAAATGATTTAGCTTTTCTTAAGCAATTTAAATAGGAGTAGGGCAAATGAAAATTAGTGAAAATTGGTTAAGAGAATGGGTCAATCCAAAAATAACAACTGATGAATTGGTTGAACAATTAACCATGCTAGGCTTGGAAGTTGATGCTGCATTAGCAGCTGCAGGGGATTTCAGTAAGGTAGTTATTGCCGAAATTTTATCAATTGAAAAACACCCAGATGCTGATAAATTAAACATCTGCCAAGTGGATGCTGGTACATCAGAGAACTTGCAAATTGTTTGCGGTGCACCCAACGCGCGTAAAGGATTAAAATCTGCATTAGCCATGATTGGCGCGGTATTACCAGGTAATTTTAAAATCAAAAAATCAAAATTGCGTGGTCAAGAATCCAATGGTATGTTGTGCTCAAATATTGAATTAGGCCTTAGTGATGATCATTCTGGTATTTTAGAATTACCAAGTGATGCACCCGTTGGAACGGATATTCGTGAATATTTTGAACTTAATGATGCAATTATTGATATTGATTTAACGCCTAATCGAGCCGATTGCTTTTGCGTCAAAGGCATTGCTATTGATGTCGCCTGCTTAAATGAAATGGCATTAACAATGCCAGAAATAGAACCAGTTGATGCAACAATTAACGATAAAATTGAAGTTAAGTTAACAGCCAAGCAGCAGTCACCTCGATATTTGTGCCGTGTTATCAACAACATAGACAATACCAAACAAACACCAATTTGGATGCAGGAAAAACTACGCCGCAGTGGCATTCGTGCCATTCACCCCGTAGTTGATGTAACCAACTATGTCATGCTTGAGCTTGGTCAACCAATGCATGGCTTTGACAAAGCGTCAATTGATGGCACTATCGAAGTTAAAATGGCAAATGAAGGAGATAAGTTCACCTTGCTTGATGGCAAAGAAGTTGTACTAGATGAAAGCTATTTAATGATTGCTGATAACCAAAAATACCTTGCCATTGCAGGGGTAATGGGAGGCTTAAACAGTGGTTGTAATCAAGGCACTAAAGACATCGTTTTAGAGTCCGCTTA
>JALSIL010000013.1 GCA_026990095.1 Lysobacterales bacterium | reverse complement strand
ACAATGTTGTTGTTGGCAAAGACATGATTACGGTTGAGAGTGTAGGTTTTCAAGATTTAATAACAGAAGCGTCTACTATCGCAGGTGTTGATATATATACCCCACTAAAAACGGCTATATATAACGAGATAAAAAGACAAAACAATTTATCCGGAACTTTAAAATAATATGCCAACCGTTGTAATAAAATCTATTAAACCCGATGGGTCAGGAGATTTTACTGGAATTGCGGCTTTTTTTGCGGCAGTTCCATCGGATTTGGTTGCGCTTGATGAGCAGTGGATTGGTGAATGCTACGGAACAGGAGAGACATTAACTACAAGTATTAATACACCAGTTGTTACATCTGATGCAACTAGAAACATAATACTAAGAGCCGCTCCTGGATATAAAGCATATCCAGATGGATCAGGTTATTTTTTAACACAAAATAGCACATATCGCACATGTATAAATGGTTCAAATAGCACAACATATATAACAGTTGAAAACATTGGAGCAAAGGCTGGAACAACTGGATTATCAATCGGATTTGGATCGAATACAAGCACAAATTTTAGAACTGTATTTAAAAATTGTGTAGCTAAAGATTTTAAATCTGGAACATCAATCTACGCATGCGGTTTTAGCATAAAACGCGCAAAAGCAATCAACTGTATTGCTATAAATTGTACCTACGGATTTAGACAAAATTCCACTTGGTATGGAATGGATCTTCGAGGATGTGGCGCGTATGATTGTACTCATTTAGCATATCAATATAAAAGCGGATCAAATGGGTACAACCAAGGCTCAACTTTTGTTAATGATCTGGCGATGTCAAATGGACTATCAACAGGCATAATCGAAGACATTGGAACATACAATAGTAATGGTAGTTATAGTTGTGCTTCAGAGTTTGGACAAAATGCACCTTTTCCTGTCAATACACCGCTTGCAGTAAATCTAGTTATATCAGATTTTGTTGATTATGCCAATAGTGATTATCATCCTTCAGCAACATCTCAATTTAAAACTGCCGGACATGATGATTCAGCTGAAAATCCTTTTGATTTTGATGGCAATCCAAGATCAACAACCCCCGCAATCGGACCATTTGAGGCTGCAGCCGCACCTTCATCATCTTCTTCAATTTATTTAGCTTCAACAAATATTACAAAAGCATATGTTGGAACAACTCAATTATCAAAAATCATGTTTAACAATTCTCAATTGCTTTAAATGATGATTACAAATTTGATTACAGTTTGTAACTATTTGATAATATTCATATATCACAAAACAATTTTTAAGTCAACATAAATAATTTATTAACAATCAATAACTTAAATACACTCACAATACTGTTTAAAGTTGTTCAAATTTTTTTCAGGTTGGCTGGGTGGCCCTGATCTTTACCAGCAGGAATTTGGCCATCCCAGGTTAAGACGGCGGCATTTTCCATTTACAATTGGTATTGAAGAAAGAGATCAGTGGATGGCATGTATGGACAAGGCTTTGAGTGACATGGACATTGATGAATCATTAAAACAGAGCATCCGGCAAGCTTTGTTTCAATTGGCAACACATATGGTCAATTCTTGAATTTTAGAATCAACAAAGGGTACAAAATGAACTATCAGCACATCATGGCAAGCATCGATTTTTCTGCACAAAGTCAGAATATTACCCAAAAAGCAAAAAATCTGGCAACAGTATATGGTGCAAAATTAAGCCTGATTCATATTCTGGATAATATTCCCATGCCGCAAGTTCCTTATGGCACTGTCATTTCACTTACAGAAAAGACAGACAATGAATTGTTGGAAGCAGAAAAACAAAAATTCATCCAGGTAGCAAAACAGCTTGATGTCATTGATGATTGCCGATGGCTGGTCTGGGGGAACCCCAAGCAGGAGATAACCCATATTGCCGATCAAAATAATGTCGATTTGATTGTTTTGGGATCGCATGGCCGACACGGCCTGGCACTGCTGCTAGGTTCAACGGCAAATGCAGTTTTGCATCATGCCAATTGCGATGTTTTGGCGGTGCGGATAAAAGAAAGTTAGTTGACATTTATTACCTGGTTTCGCTGTTTTAATAAAGCAACAAAATGCTGACATATATCCCAGCACAGTATACCTCCCCAAATCGCCTGAATAAACCAGAATACATCAATCGGAAATCTAAATCTGGCATATCCCGTAGGCCCTGCAACGCTGGTAAAATAAAAGTTTGCCAGCATTATCAGCCATAAAAAAGGGTCTTTTTTCTGAACAACATAAAAAACGCCCAACAAGGCAAAAACCATGGTCAGCACACTGGAGATGATTGATAATAAATAAAGGAAGCGGGCATGAGTGACAAAATAAAACAATTTGCCAATGATGCTGGTCTTTGAAATAACCGGGATGCCTAAAGTGTCGGTTTTTTCAGCCTGAAGTGTATCGGGAAGTAACTCAATAAAAGGGATAGGTGCGCCAGGCTTATGATAGACATTATAAACTTCTACCGCAAAAGGAACGTACATGGCTTTCAAAGTACCGCTTATCCATTGGGTCAGATACGTCTTGGGGTACTTGAGTAATTCATGGATAGCCATTTTTCGTTGGAGATTGAAAAACTCAACTTCGTTCAAAGGTCTTCCTAGTTTTTTTTCTTGTTCTGATCGAACGTTTGCTACTTTTTTCCTAATATATTCCCGACCATCAAAGTAACCTCTAATTCCTTCTGCATTCCACACGCTGGGAAGATGATAATGCGTAATAACGTTACCAGATTGTCCGCTAAAGAAGTATTGGTCGAAAATACGATAATTTCTTATCACCCAGGGTGATAGAACAAGGGCAAATGAAAGCAGCATGACACTGACATGCATCATAACTTTCTGTTGGTGGCGGTAAAAAAACAAAACGACTCCACCAGCGATGATAGGGAAATAAACAAGTACTGGCCTGATTAATGCTCCTATTGCCATTAGAATACCGGCGATGAGCAAATATTGACAACGAGAATTTTTAAAGTAGAGACCGATAGAAAACAGACTGCCAAATACAAATGGCAGAAACAGCGTTTCTGACAGAATCAGCTTTGGATAAGCAATGCCGCCTGGATCCAGCATTAAAAAAATAAAACCAATTTGTGCGATTTTTTTATGAAAAAGCTCGCTGGCAAATTTATAAAACAAAATAGCCGTAAAAAAATAGATAATTTCCTGCCAGAAAATTACCCAAAGATAGCTTTTCATTCCAAATAATTTAATAACAGCCAGGAAAAGCGGATACCCAGGAGTTCTGAAAACTTCTGGGCCAAGAGGGACGTCTCTGTATTGTGTGTGGGAAATAATATCGCGCGAAGAAATTGCAAAAGCATGTTTGTGCCACAGGTTTTCCGCTAAATCAACATAAACTTTTGTATCGAGGTGTTCATAATGAGTATCACCAGTAACAGCAATGTAATAAATAAACAAGCTGATTCGAATAATGATCAGAAATACAATTATCCAACGAAACCACATTGGCTAAGCTCCAGAGCGATGAAAAAGTAAGGCGATGATAATATGAGTAGCGGAACTGCAAAGATATGCTGAAAAAAAGTTGTCCATAAAAAAGGAACACTATTTTATTAGCCAGCCCCGGTTGTTAACATTTTTGATTTTAATGGTGATAATAATTGCTGAAAAAATCCCCAGCACCAGATACCTCCAAAGATTGCCTGAATAAACCAGAAAACATCAACAGGCAGTCTGAATCTGGCATAGCCCGTAGGGCCAGCAACACTGATGTAATAAAAATTTGCCAGCATTATCAGCCATAAAAAAGGGTCTTTTTTCTGAACAACATAAAAAACGCCCAACAAGGCAAAAACCATGGTCAGCACACTGGTGATGATTGATAATAAATAAAGGGGGCGGGCATGAGTGACAAAATAAAACAATTTGCCGGTTATGCTGGTTTTTGAAAAAACCGGGATGCCTAATGCATTCGTTTTTTCAGCCTGTAGGGTATCAGGTAGTAGCTCAATAAAGGGAATGGGTGCGCCAGGTTCATGATAGACGTTATATACTTCTACCGCGAAAGGAACATACATAGCTTTTAACGTACCGCTTATCCACTGGGTCAGATAGGTTTTTGGGTATTTAATCAATTCTTTCAATGCGATTTGCTGCTGAAATTTGAAAAACTCAACAGCATCCAGCGGTCTACCCAATTGTTTTTCCTTGTCAATTCTGGCTTCCGCAACCATTTTTCTAATGAATGGACGACCATCCCAATAGCTTCTTATGCCTTCAGCATTCCAGACTCTGGGGACATGGTAATGGACCAGTACATTACTCGCCTGACCACTGAAAAAGTATTGGCCGTAAATTTGATAATTTCTGATTAACCACGGTGAAATAACCAGTAGGAAGGTCAACAGCATTACACTGGTATGAAACCAGCTATATTTATTGTTTCGATAAAAAAACAAAATTGTCCCTGCCGCAACCCAGGGAAAATAATACATAATAGGGCGAATGAGTGCGCCAATCCCCATGATGATGCCTGCGAAAAACAGATATTTCCAATGTCGTTTTTTGAAATAAAATCCAATCGAGAATAGGCTGCCAAAAACAAAAGGCATAAACAGGGTTTCTGACAAAATTAGTTTGGTGTAGGCAATGCCGCCAGGATTTAACATCAAAAAAATGACGCCAATACGAGTAAAATTCAGCCCCAATAATTGTCGTCCATATTGGTAAAAGAGAAATACCGAAGCAAGATAAATAATTTCCTGTCCATAAACCACCCAGAACAAGTCATTTATCCCCAGTAATTTGAATAGCGCCAAAAATACAGGAAAACCCGGGGTTCGAAAAACTTCAGGCCCATAAGGTCGATCTTGGGATTGTACTTCAAAGTCCGGGTTGGGAGAACTCATGGTAAAAACATGATTGCGAAGCAGATTGTCAGCAAGATCAATATAAGCGCCCGAATCTAAATGGATAAAGGTATGGTCAACCATTAAAAAATAGATAAACAAGCCGAAACGAAATAGAATCAGAAATCCGACTGTCCAGTTGAACCACATGACTAAATACCTGTTTAGAAAAAAACGGCGTGATTATAACATGCTGTAAATTGACAAAATCACACTCAAACATACTAATTTTTGGGTTTTTTCTTATTCCAAAAACAAAAACCTTTTTTATGTGTTGGTTTTTTTCAATAAACGCCTCTCATTATCAGGAAAAGTGCGATAAAATTTGTTTATGCTACTCAGCACATTCTGGCGAGATTAATGACTGGGACGCATTGACGCAGTCATTTTGTCAACAAAACCAGCCTACGGAAACGAATGCAAAATACCCTAGATAGCTTAAAAAATATTCAGCCTGATGCTGCCTCGCAACAAACCGATACGCCAAAGCAAATTGCCAAACAATTACGGCTGCAATATGAGCAAGATGTGGGTGTTTTTTTTGCAGAGCTGGCTAAATTACCTTTAGAAAACCTTTGTAGAGTGTTGATGGAATTGCCGAGTGATATTTTTGAAGAAGCATTTTCCCGCATACCCCATAAAAAAATGGCAACATCTTTATCCTATCTTGATAGTGATGAGTTGACTGACTTTTTACAACGCGTCAAACAATACGACCAGAATTACGCAAAAAATACCTATCGCTTATTGGCGCCCGATGAGCAGGCCGAAGTGAACAATCTGTCACAATTTTCATCTGATCAGGCTGGCGCGTATATGAAAACCGAAGTGTTGGCGGCTAAATTGACAGAAACACTCGGGCAAGTCAAAGAGAAAGTCCGGGTTTTCAGGAAAGAAAATCCAAATAGCCCCATTTTCAAATTATTTGTTGTCGATGCTGATAAGCATTTGCTCGCCACCCTCCATTTTACTGATCTGATGTTGTTCAATGATAATGATACCTTGCAGGAAATCATGGCAAAGGCAACCGTTCATCATCGCAAGCCGATTAGTGTGCATGCCACAACCCCGATTAAAGAAGTTATTCAATTGTTTGAAGATTATGATCTGAGTGTCGTCGCGGTTGTCGATGATCATGATCGATTAGAAGGCCGAATTGTTTTCGAAGATATTTATGATTTGATTCGAATGCAGGAACAAAATCAGGCTTTGAAAATGGCGGGCGCCAGTGATGTTGCAGAAGAAGAAAGTTTTACTTCAGCAAGAGAGGCACGGCTTCGATGGTTGTTTATCAATTTGACGGCTTTGTGCCTTGCTGCCTTTATAGTCAGTCTATTCAAAGAGACGATTGAACAGTTAGTTGCCCTGGCCATACTGATGCCCATTGTTGCGGCTTTAGGCGGTAATGTTGGTAATCAGGCTGTGACTGTAACGGTAAGAAAACTCGCTTTGGGGCAAATTGATTGGCAGAATGCTTTTCCTGTTATCAAGCGGGAAATCATGATTGCTGTTTATAATGGTTTGATCATTGGCGGTGTTGTTTCCATTATCACGTTTTTGTGGTTTCACCAATTTTTGCTTGGCTTGGTGATTGCTATGGCGATAATAATAAACCTGGCGATTGCCGGTTTAATAGGCTCGACGATTCCATTACTGATTAAAAAATTTGGTGGCGATCCGGCGATTGCGTCTCCTTTGTTATTAACAACAGCCACGGATGCCATCGGCTTTTTTGTTTTTTTGGGGCTGGCTGAGATAATCCTGCTTTAATCGTAACTACTCAGCGTAGTTATAGTTTCAATATCAGTAACTTATTCCAGAAGACGCCGTAAATACGTCCTTGTAGGCTTGATTGTGTCATCCATGACACATACACTTATTCCATAAGCTACTGATATTTAGTCACCCCTGAAAAACAACCTATCCAAATGATTAATAAAGAATTATCTATAAAAAAGCAAGGAACAAAACACCCAGAAATAGTATAATAGACCTTAATTTTCTGGGCGAAAAGATCACCAT
>JALSIL010000012.1 GCA_026990095.1 Lysobacterales bacterium | reverse complement strand
GATTTCAATCCTCATGATTGCGAAAAAAAATTAAAGTGAATTAATTAATGCCTTCGCCTTATGCATAGATTCTTCGGCTTCTTTTTCGGCAATTGAGTCATAAACAATTCCCGCTCCCGCGTGAAAACTCAGGTTGTTGTGTGACAGGGTGAAAGTACGGATGAGGATATTCAAATCCATTCGGCCGTCATCGGTGATATAACCCATTGAACCTGTATAGGCTCCACGTGGTGCGTTTTCGAGTTCGTCGATAATTTGCATGCACCGTATTTTTGGGCAACCAGTAATTGTTCCACCAGGGAATGTGGCTTTAATAACATCAGAAAAAAGGGTGTTTTCTGCTAACTCTCCAACGATATTGGAAACGATATGATGCACTTTAGCATAAGATTCTACCACCATAAATTCATCCACTTTAACGGTACCAATTTTGCTGACTCGTCCTAAGTCGTTGCGTTCTAAATCGATAAGCATAATGTGTTCGGCTTGTTCCTTTGGATGATTGATTAGCTCCTGGATTAAAGCATCATCTTTTTGTTTGTCTTTATGTCTTGGGCGAGTTCCAGCAATGGGTCGTGATTCGATGAAGTTATTCTCAACTTTGACTAACCGTTCCGGTGATGAACTAATGATGGCGAAGTCTTTGATACGTAAAAAGCCAGCAAAAGGGGCAGGGTTGTGAACCGATAAACTGGTGTAAAGTTCCAACGCATCTATTTGGTGATCGGCTTTGACTTGCCAATTTCGTGCCAAGTTAACTTGATAGACATCGCCTTGCTTGATGTAATCTTTTGCCTTTTTGACATTTTCAATATAACTTTTGACATCATCGGTTTGCAAGCGGAGGTGATTTCTAAATTTAATACAGCAACAGTCAAGGGACTTGAGCTTTTTCTTTAATTTTTTTATGCGTTTTTTCGAGTCTGCCACCAACCAAAACTCATCCTTGATGTGATCAATAATAATCGCCGATTGGCAACGAATAGCAACGGCTAAGGGTTGATTATCATCGTGTTGAATGCTCTTTAGAGATTTTTCCCACAGTGCCGTACTTTCATAGGAGAGGTAGAGGAACCAACCTGAGTAGAAGGGCAAATCATCAATTTTTGTGGGTTTGATTTGTTTATCAATTTTATCCAATAACCTAGTAAATTGTTGTTGGGTAAACGCTTTTTTAATCTTTTTAGATTTAGCTAATAGCAAGGAGAAGCGTCCAGTTTTTTGATTTTTGGTATTGCTTGCTAATAAAGCAGGAAACTTCTTAGGGTAACAACGAGCTAAACCAATCAAATCTGGTTTTGTTTTGAGTTTAGCTCGGTAAGTTTTATTGGACACTAAATTTTTCTAAACACCACAGTGACATTGGTCCCGCCAAATCCAAAAGAGTTGGACAAGGCAATATCTACTTGTGCATCGCGTGATGTGTTGGCAATATAATCCAAGTCACATCCCTCGCCTGGCTCATCCAAGTTAATTGTGGCTGGTAGGACATTGTCACACATAGCCATTAAACTAAATATTGCCTCAACACCACCTGCGGCTCCCAGTAAATGCCCTGTCATGGATTTAGTAGAGCCAACCGCTGTTTTATAAGCATAATCTCCCAAAGCAACTTTAACGGCATCACTTTCACCGACATCTCCCAAGGGTGTTGATGTGCCATGAGCGTTGATGTAGTCGATTTCGTCAGGATTTATTTGTGCATCATTTAAGGCATTTGTCATGCATCGTGCTGCTCCTTCTCCACCTGGAGAGGGTGATGTCATGTGGTAAGCATCGGATGACATGCCAAAGCCTATGATTTCGCCGTATATTTTTGCCCCTCGTGCTTTGGCGTGTTGGTATTCTTCCAGTACGAGGATACCCGCTCCATCACCCAAGACAAAACCATCACGATCCTTATCCCATGGACGTGAAGCAGCTTTGGGGTTATCATTACGTGTGCTCATGGCTTTAGCTGATGCAAACCCACCCATTGCTAATGGAGTGCTGGCGTATTCGCAACCTCCACATATCATCACATCGGCTTCACCATAAGCAATGCTGCGCATTCCTAAACCGATATTGTGAGTGGCTGTTGAACAAGCCGATACCGCTGAAAAACTCGGTCCTTTAATGCCATACATGATAGAGAGTTGCCCTGCAGCCATATTAATGATAGTGCTGGGAATAAAAAAGGGTGAGATTCTTCTGGGTCCTTTTGTAGCAAGTGCATCAGCAGTATTTTGAATGCCGTAAATGCCACCGATTCCAGCACCAATATAAACGCCAACGCGTTGAGCATTTGACTCGTCTATGGTTAATCCAGAATCATTTATGGCATCAATTCCTGCTGCCATACCATAATGGATAAAAGGATCCATTTTACGAGCGTCTTTCTTTTTTAAGTATTTTTCAATTTCAAAACCTTTGACTTCACCTGCAATCTTACAAGTAAACTCGCTGGCATCAAAATGGGTTAACAAATCAATTCCGCTAACCCCTTCTTTAATATTGTTCCATGCATTTTGTAAAGTATTGCCTACTGGTGATACTATTCCTATGCCTGTAACTACGACTCTTCTTTTACTCATTTATATTAAAGTCCCCTAATATATCTTCAAAAAAAAAGCCACGTCAAAACGCAGCTTTAAAAATCACTTTAGAATAAATTTAAGCGTTAGCTGAAACGTAATCAATGGCTTGTTGCACTGTTGTAATTTTATCTGCATCAGATTCTGGAATTTCACAATCAAATTCTTCTTCCAATGCCATCACTAACTCAACAGTATCCAAAGAATCTGCTCCTAAATCATCTACAAATGAAGAACTGTTATTTAATTCAGATACTTCTATATCCAAATCAAGTTGTTCTACAATAATGTCTTTTACGCGTTTTTCATAATCGCTCATGTGTTTCGTACCCCTACGGTCTATTTTAAAAATTCGGTTGTATTTTATGCAATGATAAAATAATAATCCAGTTTTAAATAGTGAAGTTTCTGTTTATTAACTGGTTTTTAGCTTATAGCAGTGTTTATTAAGCACTAATTTAATTATCTTGTGCGCTTTTTGCTTCTCTGTATGTTTTTAAATCCTGCTCAAATTTTAGTTGCACTCTGTCAATTTCTTTCTTCTTCACTTCTATAAACTTCAATTGATAGTTGATTTTATCTTCAATTATAGCAATTCTTGATTTCAATGCTTTTGAGACTACTTGACCATTTCTTTCGCTATCAGCGGCACGTGACATCAACTCTTCTTTACTGGCACGTTGGAATGTTAAACTTTGCTCTGCTAATTCAATATTTCTTTCAAGAGATGCCAAGCGTTCATCCTTTAAACGAATGATTTCTTCTTCATTGGTATAAGCTTTAATTATATTTTGTCGCTTTTGCTCAAGCCTTTTTTGTTTTTCTAATTCTTTCTTCTTTCTTAATTCCTTGAGTTTTTCCTGATAAAATTCTTCATCTGTGCGTGCATTTCCTATCCTCTCAACAACAACTCCTTGTTGGTTTAGTTCTTCGTGTGCTTTTTTTATTTGTTCAGGCTGTACCGTGTCACTGTAGGAAACCTTTCCATTTTCATCAACCCATTTGTACATTTTCTTTTTTGCCAAGACATTACTTGTGCTAAAACTCAGTGTAACAACCAATAAAATCATTATCTTTTTCATCTTTCTCATTTACCTCATCACGGCTAAAATAACTATAAGTGATACAAACACCAACCAAACGACTAACATTCGATTTAATACATTTAACGTTGTTGTTTCTATACTTTCTTCTTCTTCAGAATTTACTTCACAGATTTCGACCGCGAAATCTGCTGCATCGTATAAAAATGAAGTATCCATTTTCATAATATTTTGTTTTTTCATTGATGGAATGCATTTTTTATAAATGCGTTCAAAATCACTGGCAATTGCTAAGGACACAACCATTACCCAAGAAACAGGGTAGTTTAAAATTGTCATTAATTTCTCTGTAACTGGTTTAGTTTTATCCGAATCTTTGGTTAATGAAAATAAACGCTCTGACAAGCGATATAATACGGCTCCAGAGACACCTAAAACGACATACCAAAAAAACACACCAAACCACCTTTGTAAGGCAAGTTTTGTCATTTTCTTTATGACCACTTCAGCTTTCGCATTCTTTTTTATGCCATGATTGGCTCTGATTACTTCGTTTTTTACTTCTTCATCCAAACTCTTTGGTCCAATACTGTAACTCAAAACAATAACAGCCAAAATCAACTCTAAAATAGCGGAATTGAACACGCCTATGGCAACAAAATTTATAATAATTATGGGAACACCAATAATGGCAATGACGGTTAGTTCTCCCTTTGGTAACTTTATATTTTGTTTTAACCAATTAGACCAACTGGAAAACCAATCGTATTGGCGAAATTTTTCTGGATTTTGAACAAAGTGACTGATTGCAAAAGCAATAATCAATGCCAAAAGTTTCATTTTTTTCTCTCAATTTAATTATTAAAACAATTCTACCATGCTTTTTCTGAAACAAAGCTGAATATTATTGCTTATTCCCAAATCCCGATAGTGAAAACACAATTATAGCACAAGCCCTTAGCACGTCTAGCAAACCAAAAAAATATCTTATCACCAATAAGGTGACTGCGAATTTTATTGATTTGCTATACGTACCAATTGATTGCACTCTAATTCGCGTTTCACTATCGGGATTTGGGTTATCTCACAAACAAAGCCATGGATTCTACATGTGATGTATGTGGAAACATGTCCATTACACCTGCTTTGACCATTGTGTAACCAAATTCGTTCACTAATCTATCGGCATCTCTTGCCAATGAAGCAGGGTGGCAGGACACATATAATAAGGTATTCGCATTGGTTGAAGCAATCAGAGGCAATATCTCCCACGCACCACTACGCGGTGGATCAATCATAATCTTTGTATAGTCATGCTTAAACCACTCTGAGTTTTCATGATTTCTGCATAAATCAGCTTCATGGAATTCAACATTTTCTAGCTTATTTAACTTGGCATTTTCAATGGCTCGTTGCACTAAGGATTTTTCCCCTTCAATGCCAACAATCTTTTTGACCTTTTTTGCCAAAGGCAGGGTGAAATTTCCTAAACCACAAAATAAATCAAGTACCACATCATGTTCTTGAACATCCAGTAATTGCATGGCTTGATTAATCATTTTGATATTCATCTTGGCATTAACTTGAATAAAATCACTGGGCAAAAACTCCATGCGTATGCCGTATTCTTTCATATCGAAATACAAAGGATCTTTTTTATCCGTCATCTCAAAAATAGTTTTCGGTCCTTTTGACTGTGAGTAAATTCGCACATCGTGTTCTTGGGCAAAATCCAATAACATTTTTTCATCTTCCACACCAATCGGTTTAAGATGCCGAATAATTAATGCCACATCTTTATCCGCAACAGATGCTTCAATTTGGGCAATTTGTTGCCTAATGCGTAATTTTTCAATCATTTGTGCCAAAGGTTTAAGTAAACCATCCAACGGTTTTTGCAAAATTTCACAATAATCCATATCTGCCACATAACGCCCATCCTTTTCTCTAAAACCCACCAATACCTTTTCTTTTGCAATCACCCATCTTACCGACAAACGCGCTCGACGGCGATAGTGCCAAGAATCATCAGTTAAGGGTGCTAACCATTTTTGTGGTTCAATCTTTGCCATCTTGATAAGGTTTTGTTTTAGGGTATTGGCTTTAAATTCAATTTGCTTGTTCGGAGCCAAATGCATCATGGTGCAACCGTTACAGACATCATAATACTGGCATTTGGCATTCACTCTATCCTCTGATGCCTCAATGACTTCAGTAACCAATCCTTCTTCAAAGTTTTTATTGCCGCCTGTGTGTTTAACCATCACTTTTTCACCTGGCAAAGCCCCATTGACAAACATAACTTTTCCATTAATACGGGCAATGCCACGCCCATCATGACTTAAGTCTTCAATCACAACCTCAATAGGTTGTTCCATTAATTTACGTTTACGTCGTCTTGCCATTTGAATTTTTCAATGCATAAAAAAAGAGGTATTTTATCTTAAAATACCTCTTTTGTAGATTGAATTAAATAAAAAGCTACTTAGTTTGCCATGTTCCTGATGCGTCTTGGTATTTCCAGCCAGTATGAGCTTGTTTTTGCCATTGTTTAACAAAAACATTTTGAATGGCGTCTTCCCAATCAGGATGACCATTGGCAACGGCTAATTCACGGTATAAGGCTTTTCTATCACGATTTTCATCGGCGACTAATTTTTTGGCTTTTTGACGGTCTTTTAATCCGAGTTTTTTAGCGTCTAAAATCTGGATAAAGCCTTTATTAGAAAAACCAATAATTGCTTTGTCTAAATAGTTTTTTAAATGATTGTCATAACGGGCTTTCATGCGGTTGGTGATTTCAACAATAGCAGGAGATGAGATGTTAATATTGACTTCAGCATGAGCCGATGAAATAAAAAATGATAAAGGATTAAAGTTAAAACTTTGGGGGTTAGTGCCTTCATTAACAGCATTTTCATCCTCACCAATAATTTTATTAACTATCTTAGAGGCTGCATCTTCTGCTTCCGCAGCAGGGAAGTAGACATTGATGGTTACACATGCCGTGATAAACAGCAACACGCAAGAAACCACTAACAGTTTGACTCTTTTCATAATATATCTCTTAAATAAAGTATCATTATAACAAAGTTAGTTAAATATTAGCTGAATTTAAAGCAAAAAAAAGGGCGCTCTTGAGCCACCCTTCTAATTTATTGAATTATTTTGCTAAAGGATAAGCTGGCCAATCAACCCCTGCAAATTTTTCTAAGCAACGCATCACTTGGCATGAATAACCGAACTCATTATCGTACCAGCAATACAGTATCAAAGATTTGCCTTCGACAATTGTTGCTGTTGAATCAATGATGCATGCCTGTCTTGAACCCACAAAATCA
>JALSIL010000011.1 GCA_026990095.1 Lysobacterales bacterium | reverse complement strand
ACTCACTTAATCACAAGTTAGTGGCAACAAATACCGCTCCAAATGGAAGTTCTGTATTTTTAGGCTATGTTTACCCTAATCAAGACAGTGATGGTGATGGTCTTATAGATGGACAAGAAAGAATACTTGGAACAAATATCAATAACGTCGATAGTGATGGCGATGGTATCAATGATGGTGTTGAATACCCAGCAGCTGGTGTGCCTGTGAGTGATCCCTTAGTAGCGAATGCAGGTGATGTTGTTTTTGAAAATGGTTTTGAATAGAGTTGAAATTTAATGCTCCAAAGGACGTAATTTTTTAGAGGCTTTGTGCAGTGTGCCGTTGATAAAGGTATGTGCACCATCGCCGCCGTATTGTTTTGCCAGTTCGATGGCTTCATTTAAGACAACTTTATAAGGCGTTTCTGGATTGTTTTTAAATTCATAAACGCCTATCATCATGATGGCTTTTTCCACTTCGCCCACCGCGTAGTTTGAACGTTCCATTAATGGATTTATTTCGGCTTTGACTTCATCCATATTGGCAATTATCCACCGCAAGGTTTGTTGGAAAAAAGTTTGGTCAACTTTGCCCATGTCTTGTTCGGTTAAAAATTGATTAATAATGTCACTGGCAGGCGACTCATTCATTTGCCATTGGTATAAAGCTTGCACTAATCTTTTTCTTGCGCGTCTTTTAGCTGCTAATGGCTCAGGTAATTTCTTGTTTTTTTTGTTACTCATTTTTTAATCCTTTATTTACTGCCATAGACTGGGAATTGATGACAAAGATTTGTCACTTTAGCTTTTACAGTTTCAATGATTTCATCGTTTTCAATATCATCAATAATATCGGCAATCCAATTGGCAATTTGCTTAAATTCATTTTGTCCAAAACCACGGGTGGTTCCAGCAGGTGAGCCAAGGCGTAATCCAGAGGTGACAAAGGGTGATTTTGGGTCGTTAGGAACGGCGTTTTTATTGACCGTAATATGCGCCTCGCCTAAACGCGCTTCAGCAACCTTTCCTGTGATGTCTTTATCCACTAAATCCAATAAGAATAAATGATTTTCTGTTCCGCCTGAAACAATGGTGTAACCCCGTTTGATTAATGTCTTCGCCATCACATCGGCATTGTCAACTACGCTTTGTTGATAGGTTTTAAACTCTGGTTGTAAGGCTTCTTTAAAAGCAACGGCTTTGGCAGCAATAATATGCATCAAAGGACCGCCTTGAATACCTGGAAAAACGATAGAATTTAATTTTTTTTCAATTTCGGGGTTTTGTTTGGCTAAAATAATGCCACCGCGTGGCCCTCGTAAGGTTTTGTGTGTTGTCGAGGTAGTGACGTCGGCAATATTAACTGGGCTTGGGTAAACGCCCGCAGCAATTAAACCAGCAATATGAGCCATATCAACCATAAAATAAGCCCCGACTTCATCGGCTATATCACGAAACTGTTGCCAATCAATTTTTTTAGAATAAGCCGAAAAGCCACCAATAATCATCTTGGGTTTATGCTTTAATGCCATTTCACGAACATTATCAAAGTCAATAGCGCCAGTATCGTCATCAATGCCATATTGAACGGCATTAAATAATTTGCCCGAAATATTAACCTTGGCACCATGAGTTAAATGACCACCGTGATCAAGACTCATGCCTAAAATAGTATCACCTGGTTGCAAGAGTGCCAGATAGACTGCTTGGTTGGCTTGCGAACCTGAATGCGGTTGCACATTGGCATAATCGGCATTAAATAATTCTTTAACTCGCGAAATAGCCAGTTGTTCAGCAATATCGACATATTCACAACCGCCATAATAACGTTTGCCAGGATAGCCTTCGGCGTATTTATTAGTCATTTGACAGCCTTGGGCTTCCATCACGGCAGGCGAGGTATAGTTTTCAGAAGCAATCAACTCAATATGGTCTTCTTGGCGTTGGTTTTCTTTAACAATCGCTGCGTACAATTCAGGATCTGTTTTGGCAATACTGTCGTTTCGATTAAACATAGGGCTACTCTTATATCTAAGGTCTAAAAAGGGGCTTATTCTACTATGTTAGTTCAATTAAAGTTAAATTTATTGCTATAGATTTCACGAAATAAACAGGAATACCTGTGATAAAATGCACAACATGAAAATTTTAACTGTTATTGTGCTTCTACTGACTGTTTTTAAGGGCTACTCCCAGCTTAAATACGATGCGGCGGGGTTTGAAACAGGAACTTACTCGCCCTGGGCAGAAGTTAATTACAACTTAAACAACCCATTATCGAATCAATTTCAGATTGTAGGGCTGAAAAGTGCACGTTCTCAGTCGAGAGTTCAGATATTGACTGCATTTATCCTAAACCTAATTTTTTAATGCGATAACGCAGCGCTCGGAAACTGATGCCAAGAACCTTTGCAGCCGCTGTTTTGTTGTTATTGGTTAATTCTAATGCTTTGGTGATTTCTTGTCTTTCTATTTCTTCAATATATTCTTCAAGATTTTTATCGTGTCGTTGAGAGACCAGTGTTGGTTTAATTTTTTCTTCGTCTAAGCCAAGGTCAGATTCTCGGATAATATTATTGTCGCATAAGGTTGTTGCTTTTTCTAAGATGAGTTTGAGTTCAAGAATATTTCCAGGAAAATCATATAAACATAATGTGTGTAGAGCTTGCGAATCAATTTTGCAAGGCAATTGTTGCCATTGTTTTGCGTATTTATTAATAATTTCTTTGGCGATGATGGGAATGTCTTCACAATGTTCAGCCAAGGCTTTAGTTTTTATATTGATTATATTAATTCGATCAAATAAACTTTGTTTAAAACCGCCTTGTGCCACTTTCAAGTTTAGCGAAGTGCTGCTCGAACAGATTAGCCGAATATCGAGATTTAGCGTCTGACTTGAATTGGCTTGTTTAATTTGTTTCTTAATGAGAATAGTGTAAAGTTTTTCTTGATTAGGAAGAGAAAGGCAATCAATGTTTTCAAGATAGAGCGTACTTCCGTTGGCATCTGCGAATAAACCATTATTTGTACTGTTTCCAAATAAATCGGTTAAATCTTGATGTTTCTCATTGCAATCAAAAGAGAAAAATTGTTCACTTCTTCGTTGAGAAAGGTTATGAATACACTCGGCAATAAGTTTTTTCGATGTGCCTTTGTCGCCTTCAATATAAACATAAGACTGAGATTTTGACAGTTTTGTTATAGTGGAATTAATGCTTTTAATGTAATCTGAGTTGCCTGATAATTGAGTTGGGCCTGATATTTCTGTGGTTGTTTGTGTTGAGTTGGATTGATTAATAGCGTTGGCGACTAAGTTACGTAGAACCTCAATACTAATGGGTTTTGTGATAAAATCAAAAGCTCCTTTTTTCAAGGCATTTACGGCATGACTGATGGTTCCATAAGCAGTAACTATTGCGATAGGAGTGTTGGGGTATTTTTCATTGACATATTCAACCAGCTCAATGCCATTGCCGTCGGGCAGTTTCATGTCGGTTAAGCAAAAATGAAAAGAGACCTTATCCAGTTCAACTTTAGCAGCACCAATTGTCGCAGCCGTGTAGACAGTTAACCCCATTCGATTAAGTGAGATTTGTAATAGTTGTAAAATATCGGGTTCATCGTCAACAACAAGTATTTGGATTTTTGACATGGAAATTCTCTGCTATTTTTAGTGTTGTTTTAGAATTTTAGCACAGGAAGGTTGATTTTGGGAGTTAAATGTCTGCAATTTCAAGAATCTTTCTTCGCAACAATGGGCCAAAGTTAAGGTACTCAAAAAGTTTGATTGTTCGACTAGAATCCAGTTTTTTTCTGGTTAAATCGAAGTTATCAAGTTCAATGTCTTGTTTTATAACCGTCAACTTTTTTGCTAATTTGGCTGCATCAATATTGTTGGCAATTTTCTTTTGACAAGACTTTGCTCCTCGAAAGCTTAGGTACTTAATTTCTTGATTTCTGGCGATAATTTCATCCAGTGTTTTAAAATGATTTAGTAATATACCTGCAGTTTTTGCACCAATACCAGGCACACCTAGAATATTGTCCACACTGTCGCCAGTTAGGGCTAAGAAATCTGCAATTTGGTGCGGGTGAACGCCAAATTTTTCAAACACATCAGCAGGTGAAAAAGGAAAGTCTTTTCCATAGTTCCACCACCTATCTTGTTGGCTAATTAATTGAGCCAGATCTTTATCAGCCGAAACAATGTGAACACTGTGGTTTAATTCTTGGTAATGTTTTGCCAGTGTGCCAATGAGATCATCTGCCTCAAAGTAACCGTCGCTATAAGTGCTAACACCCATAACTTTAGCAACTTCTTGGCATAGTTTGAACTGCCTTTTTAAACTGGGAGGTGCAGGTTCTCGATTGGCCTTATAAGCTGGATATATCTCGTTTCGAAAAGAAGTTTCCAGTGATTCGTCAAAACAACAGGCAATATATTTGGCTTTAGTCTGGTGAATAAATTGCGATAAAAATCGAGTAAACCCATAAACGGCATTAATTGGTGCACCATCAGATGCCACAAACTCATCGCCATAAGAAAAATAACTCTTAAAAATATAAATACTGGCATCGATTAAATAAACTCTTGTGTTCATAGGTTTGGTATAGGATTTGGGTAATAAAAAAAGGCAGCCATAATGCTTGCCTTTTTGTTTTTTTAATCAATATAAGAGACCTTTGTATAATTATAGTGACGAGTAAAAAATGATTAAATTCACCAGTTTTTCGCTAAAAATCTCGCCAATAACTGGTTATTACCTTCAATTTTTAACTCAATCTGGCAAATTTTCTTTATTTTTTCTTTCGTCATATAGTTATGCAAAGGTCTCTATAAAGCTTACTTTTTTAAACTATCGGCAAAAAACTTAAGTGCAGCAGTATAATAATCTCGAACATTTTTAGGATTGTGGTAACCATGACCTTCATCACGGGTCATTGATTGAAAAGGAATTCCTGCCGCTTTTAAACCTTTAACCATTGAGTTATATTGACACATTGGAACTCTTACATCGTCTTCACCGTGAACAAGAAACACTTTTCCTTTAATCTTATTGGCATTTAAAGCTGGAGAAATTTCGGTTACATAATCTTTATCATCCCCAAGGATTTTATCTAAGAATTTTTGACCATAGTGATTAGAGGCAACATCACCACAAGTTTGAAATTTAAACATGTCATAAACACCTACATAGCCTAAGCCACATTGATAAAGGTCAGGTTCTTTGACTAAACCCTGTAATGTTGCATACCCACCATAAGAGCCGCCAAAGATACAAATTTTATTTTTATCTGCAATGCCTTGCTTAATTGCCCAATGGGTTGCATCAGTTAAATCATCTTGCATTTTACGTCCCCATTGACGATAACCTATTTGTTGAAATTCACGACCATAGCCTCCTGAACCTCGGAAATTTAGTTGTAATACAGCATAACCTTCATTAGCTAATATTTGAACATCACGATTAAAGCCCCAAAAGTCTCTTGGACCATAAGGGCCTCCATGCGGGTGGACAATCATTGGCAAACCTTTTGCGTCTTCTTTTCCTCTTGGAAGTGTGAGATAACCTTGCATTTTTAACCCATCACGGGCGGTTATGGTTATGGGTTTCATTTTTGCCATTTCATTTGGATTGACCCAACCTCGGGTTGCTACTAATTTCTTGATTTTGTTGTCTGTCAGGTTTAAGTTGTATATCTCACCAGGATTTGTATCACTGGAAACAAAGAAGATCATGCTTTTCTTATCTTCGGTTGCGTTATATATATTTATGATTTGATTGGGAAAACTTTGTTGTAAACCTTTATATATTTGAGTGATTGGGTCTTTTTTATCAACCCATATAACCTGTGGATAATCTGGCATGAGTCCAAAGCCTATGGCTTGCCTATCTAGGTTATAAATGGTGTTGCCCAAATCAGAGATTTCATTTGTATATATTTTTTTTGATTCACCAGTGGATAAATTGAATCTGTATAAGCTTTGTGTGGATGTTTCATGGTTAGACATCAAATAAACGATATTGGGATCTTTAGAACTGCCTGCGTAGGAGATGGACTTTTCTTCATCATCAATAAAATTAAGTTTGTTCCAGCTGCTTGCATCAGGTTTTTTATAATAAAAGTTGCTTGATTTTGAAACTGGATCCCAACGACTAACAGCTACAACAGGTATGTAATTGTTATTAACCCATACATTGGCAAGGCGTTTATCTGCGGGACGAGATAATGGAAACTCCATGCCTGATTTAATATTAATTCTTGCTAAATAAAAACTTCCATGAGCAACCCGAGCTAAAATCATTTCAGGTTCATTGGGTAGGCCGCTAACCAGTTGAGCGTAACCTTGTTTTGTTTTATTTGAACCTGCTCTTCCAACACTTTTGGATGTTTTACCGCGTTGACGAATTGGATAACCTTTGCCTTTGCCATTGGCTTTCATTAAATAGAGTGCTTCCCACTTGCCTTTTCTATCCAAGAATCCTTCTGTTTTTGATATGTTCATGGCAATCATGTCATTATTAACCCAAGATAAACCATCAATTTTTCTATTTTCTCCAAACTCTAATGAAGATATGCCCTTCATTTTTTGTAAGTCCAAAACGGCAATTTTATCCGTGCCAGGAGAAGACTCCATAATGCCTGCCAGTTTTTTCCCGTCAGGGGATATTGAAACCACTTTAAAGTCAGAGCCTTTGAGAAAGTCTTCTAAAGGTATTTTGCCAATGCTAACAGTGGAAAAAAGTATAAGTATTAAGATGAGTTTGTTCATTGCAGTTCCTAGTAGATTTAATTTTTGTATAGCATAATTAGTCATGAATTATCCGACCAACATGCCCGCTATATTAGCTGATAATAATGACGCCAACATGCCACCGAGCAAAGCTTTCATGCCAAATTCGGATAAACGCTTGCGTTGATTGGGTGCTAGTTGTCCAATACCGCCAACTTGAATACCGATTGAGGCAAAGTTGGCAAATCCACACAGCATGTAAGTG
>JALSIL010000010.1 GCA_026990095.1 Lysobacterales bacterium | reverse complement strand
GAGCAGTGATAGTCAAAAACACACGCAGAATCAAGTTCATGTTCTCAAGTTCTTACCCATGGCAAGAGGAGTTCTTCCTCATCACAAAACGCCTAAGTTCAGCATAAATCTTCATGAGTGCTGACCCAGCATGTTGACAAATAATGGGTATGTGTTTCATTGTGCCTAAAATTTGTGAAATGGCACAAAATCCCTCTATTTTTTGTGAAATCCCATCTACTTTTTTAGTTTTCAAACGTCTTTGATTTTTTTGTTAATATTTTTAGGGACTATGTGTATAGTTTTGGAACGTTGTTGGTTTTCTATTTTTGTTTCTTTGTTAATGGTTTATTTCTATAAGCCTGGTGTAATACCTTGTTCTTCTTACCTAATAATTGATTTGTTGCTTCGCTAGCATAAGCACTATCGGCATAAACCTCATACTCATAACCCGTTAATATTTCTTCAAACACTTGTGAATCATGTATATTAGCTGTGGTGTATTCTAGGTTGCCTATAAAGCCATCTTCATCAGTATTGATGTGTAGCTTGTAGCCATATGTAGTTTTTATCTTACCATCTGAGCCAATTTTACTAAAATATTCAGCTTCAGGATCTTGTGTGTTTTCGCCTTTCTTGTTTTTTCTTGGGCGTGATTGCTTGGCTTCTATTACTGATGCATCAATGATACTGATGGAGCCCTTTGTTATCATTAATCTCTCTTCATCAAGCTGATTATTTATGAGATTTAACAATGGTTCGAGTAAGTTTTTTTCTTGTAGTAGATTCCTAAAGCGCCATATGGTGCTGTGGTCTGGTACCGCTTCACTTAGACTGAGTTGGATAAATCGACGAAACATTAAATCCCTTGCGAGTTGCTTTTCCATTTGTGGATCGCTTATTCCATACCATGCTTGTAATATCATTATTTTAAACATCAATATCGGCGGATAGGATTTCGCTCCTCGATTGGAGGTGTTTAAATGTGATAATTGTTGTTCAATTTGTGACCAATTAATTATTTTATGAACATCATCTAACTCTTCTAATGCTTCATGGTGTACGATTAGTTCATCAGTAAAATCTTTTTGTCTTAATTCTTTCCAAGCCATAATTCTAAGTGATTGTAGTTACATATATTTTAACATTTTTTGACTGATTTTAGGAATTTATTATGCAAAGGTCTCTAATTACTTTCATAGTTTTTCTCCAAATATTTGGGGAATAACAAAATCACCATTGATGTGGGGTGATAATTTATTCAAATGAATTGCTAAAGATAGGATCTGATTTTACTGGCAATGGTAAGTAGCCTGCTGACAACGAAATATTTCCGCCAGTCATGCGTATCGTATCAGCTTGACCTATCACACCAATCAACTTTATATCATTGGAATTTGTGGAAACACCGCCACCAGCATCTATGCTGTGCCACAAAATTTCTTGGGCATTTGCACTGATAAATATTAATAAGATTGGCAATATAATGAATTTTAATTTTTTTAGTTTAAATGAGACCTTTGCATAACCCGTGAAACGTGTAAAAAAGCTGCTAAAAATTCCACTCATCGTTAAAAAACTCGCAAATAGCGGGTTATTTGACTCATTTTTTGCCTTGATTGGAGCTTTTATTATTCTTTTTTTCATCGTCCCAGAGTTATGAAAAGATCTCTTAAATATATTTATCATGTTTATTTCTCCGAGTAATCGTCCCAGAGTTATGAAAAGATCTCTTAAATATATTTATCATGTTTATTTCTTCGAGTAATCAATTGCAAGGGTTTTATCAACATTCCAGGCTTTGGGATGTAAATAATGCCCTTTTTCCAATGCTTGTTTTTCTTCTTCAACAGGTATACGATTTTTATTCGCCCATGCATCATGGCGAACTCCCGTGACTTGCCATGAGACTTTCACTCCTGCAGTTTCTGTGCGAATCAAAAATTTATTATCTATAATTTCCTGTGCTATCATGGCGCGATCAAAACTACCAATAACAGTTAATTGATACCTGAATTCTCTATTTAAAGCTTCAAACCAGTCTGGCATTTCTACCCATGCTTGACCATTTATATCTGTAATGACATTGCCGTTATAAATATTCATCATATCTGGTGATTCGACAAAGCTGTGGTAGAGATATTTATTTTCAGGATCAAGTGGATGATCAATTTTAAAAGACCCTCCGCCTTTGGAAAGACTGCCAAGGATTTCAACATTACCTTTTACTTTTAATCCATTGGTCGGAACAGAGCTAAAGTTAGTACCAATTGCAACACCTCCATTAAGTTCTACTTTTAATTTTGTCGTTCCGTCTACTTGCACCCTAAATGCTGTCTCTCCATTTAATGAATCTGAGCTAATATGAAGTGTGGAATTGGGTGATGGAGTGCCCACTCCAACTTTATCTAATAAGATAGTTTCTCCTGCTACTCGTAATCCATTATTTGGAGCTACATTAGATTGACCTACGGTTACTCCGCCATTCGGGCTAACAAGTAACTTTGTTAGACTATTTGACTGTACTCTCATAGGAGTGGTTGAGGTAGGTGCATTAATGTGAAGTCTAGCAGTCGGCGAAGTTGTTCCTATTCCCACTTCATCATTGAAATGGGTTTGGCCCGTAATATAGACTCCTTTGGTATCACCATCTGAGTCAATATTCAGGGTGTAACCATTTGGATCACCACTGATATCACCATCGGGCTTGCCCAACCACATGCCTCCTGGAGCTCTAACCAAAAACTGATATTGACCAGAGGAAGTAAGGCTGTCATAGACATTTGCATCTCCGTCCCAAACAAATGTTCCTCTATCTCCAAGAGGAAGCGGAGAGGCAACCTCATCACGTACAATGGCCGATGCACCTCCAGCCCAACTATATTCAGACCCAGCTTGATTGGCTCTACCTCCAGAGACAAAACTGTAGAGACCAATGGCAACATTATCCTCCCCTCCAGAAACGACAGCAGATGATCCACTTACAGTATTGCCCTGTCCTCCAGATATTGTTCCATATGCACCAAATACTTTATTACCAATACCACCTGAAATTGTAGCATAACTATTAGAAACTATATTAGCACAACTTTCGTTGTTATTGACTCCACATCCCATTGCAGCAGACCCACCTCCTGCGATAACTGTTCCTACTCTTTGAGTGCCACTGTTAACTGCATTGTCTGCAGAACCCATAATAATATTAGGGGAACTACTTGTTGGTTCAATTAAAATAGCTCGTTTGTTATTGGCTTTTATGATGAAATCATCAGAATCAGTTGTACCTATAAATCCTAGCGTAGCACTGACATTACTATTCCCACTCAACGACCATAGAGTTGTGGGATTTAGTGTGTTATCTGGCTCGCATGTAACACTGCCATTCTCGTAGATTCGGGATATAGATGAACCACTTGTACAAAAACTTTGTACTCGAGTCTGTACAGCAGAACTGTTAATATCTAATGTGACATCACCACTGACACCGCCCCCTGTTAAACCAATTCCAGCAGTAACGCTCGTAATATCACCTGCGCCTCCAGCCCCATCGTAGGCAAATTCTGCATAAGGTGCAGGCGACAGATTTTGTCTGGGGCTTAAGGTGACAAATGTTCCTGTACTGTTTAAATCTACAGCAACCTCCAACCACAATGGCGTGCCATCAAAGTCTCCCATCCAGTTATTTAAATCAATCGCAAAGCGACCATTTTCAACAGTAACGCCTGTATAAGTATAGGCAGTAGAAAACTGAACACCGCCAGCAAATGCATCATATAAAGTGAACTTTATATCAGCAGTGCCTGTAAAAAGTGTGCCCGTTTCACTGAGTTCACCTTGATAGGTAAAGGCATTAACCAGAGTGGTTAATGCCATTGTGATGATGAATACTAGTTTTTTCATGATTTTTTCCTAAATTATGTTCTGTTATTAATACATACAAGAAAACGCATCAAATCACTTCATGAAATCATTCAAATGAGTCTTTAAAAATAATATCACTACTGACTTCATCAACACCGATATCAAATTGTCCTGTATCATTGGCAAAATCGGGGTGATTGTACCCTCTTATATTGCCATCTAAGTCATCACTTAAAATGCTATAAATATTCTGCTCGCAACGGTCAATTCCAACACTTAAAGACGGATCTAAATGATAATCTTGATTTGGTCTGTCGATAAAAGCAGGCGTAGTTTCTATGTTTTGACTGTTGACGGGCATAAATTCCACACTATAATCATTGCCTAAAATATTACATTTAGCCTCACCATCGACAATCAAGTTTGTCAGTATAAAAGCAAAAATTCCAGGATCATCAATAATACTACCATATAGGTTTAATGCTCCATTTGAGCCAGAATAAACAGCAAGAGTTGCGTTGGTGACTGAGTTATCCGCGATTGTTGAATAGGCAATTGTGACAGAATTGTCACCAAAAGAGTTTGTTATTAAATTAGTGTCTGAGAAAATTGTATGATCAGTACCACCATTGTGATGAATGAGAGTGCCTTCTAGTATGAGCTCACTGCCATCTTGAAATAAATGTGCCACTGAAGCAGAGTATCTTGCTCGGTTACCCATTATTTCTGTCCCCACTATTTTAACATGCCCTCTATTTTCAATTGCTACAGCGCCACCACTTTGAGCGGTGTTATTTTCTATTAAAGAACACAATGGACTCCAACTACAGTTTCTAAAATTACTGCCAATATTCGCCACCGCATCAAAATCAACATATAACCCACCACCATCTCTTGTATTTAGACTGCTATTTTCTGAAATCAGTACATCTGTTGCATTTAACTTAGATTGGTCTGAAGCTGAAATTCCTCTCACCGCAATACCTCCACCATCACCTGCTGCTGTATTTGAAGTAATATTTACGGGCGAAACTTGGTTGCCAGTTAAAGTCACTTCACTTGCATTAGAAATGAACAAACCGCCTCCTTGTAAATTTGCGGTATTGCCGTGAATACCCAATGGATTGGACAAGGATGGCGAGGCTGTACCTGAAGAAAAATCAAGTGTGCAATGTGAGAGAGAGATACCACCTCCTTGTCTATCAGCATGATTAAAACTTACGCCTGAGTTCCCTGATGCTGTTACCCTGATGAAAGTAGAAGTTTCAGGAATTTCACAAAAAATACCTCCACCAGCACCTAGAGTCATGTTATTTAATATAAGTACATCCATTAAATTAACGGTGAGTGGTGAACCCGCAGTCATTTGATCATTTCTTAAAGTCAAACCTCCGCCGAAAACGTCATTTGTATTGTCATGGATTTTCAATCGTGACAAATTAATACTCCCACTGCTATTAAACACATTAATTGCACCATATTGAGAGTTCTTTATTTCAATACTATCAAGATTGATGTCTCTGACTGCTAAATTGGTACCAATCTCAACAACTGCCTGGTTGAAAGTACTTCCATTAATAACCGTCATATTCTGTGATTGAATATTATTATCAGCATCTGCACAGGTGTTATAGCCGCCAGAAATAGTAACAGTATCATTGATACTGATAGGCATGACAAATTCTTGTTGATTGGTCAGCCGAATTTCGCCGTTTCCATCATTTATTGCCTGTTGTATTTGCCCAGGGGTTTGACTTTCATCATAGTCACAACTGCTGTCCCAGCCAACAGTGACTTGCGCGCCCACTTGTCCTACTATCAGTAGCAATATAGCTAATATTTTTTTCATTCTTTTTCTCCTATTCAAATCCATCACTAAAAACTAATTCAGGTTTTATAGTATACTCATCCGCTCCAGCATCATAAGGACCATTAAAATTAACGTTATCAACATCCAAACCACGGGCATCATTATCTGTATCGAGGAATAAGTTTGATGCTGAGGCACAGGTATCAATTGCACCAGAATTAATAGTTAAGTGATAATCATTGTTTACTCTGTCAACAAAATTAGGTGCAAAAAGCAGTGAACCTGTTATTGTAAGATCACTGGCAACCACACAGGAAAAGTCTGTTGTATTTGACCCTGTTTCTTGAAATACATCTTCTGGGTTATTGCTAATAATCGAGTTCTTAATGGTTAAATCTCCGTTTTTAATTCCAATAATCGCAGTACTATCATTAACATCATTGTCTGCTATGGTATTATGAATTAAGGATAAACTATCATTGCCACTGCCATTAATTCGAATAACATATTTATCTGAATATGAACCAGTACCATTGTAACCATTATCATAAAAATAATTTCCCTCTAAGTTCGCTGTTGCAGAAGTATTTAGTGTGCTATTTAGCATGTATAGAGCAGTTCCAAAATTTGCTCTGTTGCCATAAATATGGGTTCTGTGCAATTCGGCTGTTGCTGTACCTTGCAAATAGATTGCTCCTCCTAAATCAGCCCTATTATTTGATACAATTGAACATTTACCATTTTGCCAACATTGAGTTGTAGATGATTGCATAGAAAAAGAGACATTTGAGGAGATACTATCGCCTAAATATACAGCTCCTCCGCTTCCGGTAGTGCTTTGGTTGCTGTCAAGGTAGCCATCCATGATTTCAATAGTTGAGGAGTTGATTGCATAAATACCACCTCCATGATTATTTGCTGTATTATTAGACAGTGTGACTGGGTAAATATTATCTCCCAAGATGTTCCCTAATCCATATCTGTTACCCTGTAAAGATAAGGAAGAGGAGCCATCTAAATATATGCCACCACCATAGCGACTGGCTGTATTTCCCATCACGCCAAGTAAACCACTTCCTGGCATCAAATCCGTGCCTGAGTCTATGGTTATTGCACACCCAAAAGATGATGCAATGCCACCCCCGTCATCTGCTGAATTGAAACCTATTAAAGACAAACCACGGACACTTATAGCAACATTGCTGTTTGATGAAAAAATATTTTCATTACAATAAATCCCTCCACCTTGTCCACTGGCAGTATTCCCCAAAATACTTGTGTTTATTATGACAACACGCAAATCACCAATAGTATTATTAATAAAAATGCCCCCACCGTTTTCAGCT
>JALSIL010000009.1 GCA_026990095.1 Lysobacterales bacterium | reverse complement strand
ATTTGATAAATGGCACAAATACCAGAAATAACTGACTATACCTCAATCCAAGAACGCACCCTAAAGAAACAAACCAAACTCAAACCTTTTGGAGCCAGTCAACGTAACAGCAATGAATATGAGATTCCATTTGTCTTAGATGATTACCTAAGCTTAGTTGAAACCACAGGCAGAGCCATAATAAACGAACACAAAGGCTATATTCCCGAAGAATTGCCCGATATATTGCAAAGATTGGGTTTAAATAATGATACTTGGCTTAATCAAATCAAATATTTCGATAAATGGTATTACAAGGCCATTATTGATTTACGGCTCTGTAAATCCCACTGCGTGCCGCCTTCGGCGTTGAAATTTGGTCCAGTCTAATTTAGTGGAACAGTGGATAATCTAAAAAAATATTGCAAAAACCTAAAACAGAAGTAAATAAAGGGTTCTATAAAGGTAAAAGATAATATTGAAGAAGGAACTAGAAACAAACCTTCGATAACTTCGTGTCCTTGGTGGTAGAATAGAAAAGACTAATTCACCACAAAGTTCACGGAATCAGAGGATTTGACTTTGTTGGATTATCGGTTTTAACTGGCGCTTTTCAGGTTTAAGTTTAGTTTTGAGTGGGATAAATCCCACTTACCATAAAGTTATACGTGGATTTAAACGACTTAAAACCATGACGGATGATTGTATCAAGTAGTGGTTGGGTCAGTCGTATTAGTCGCATAAAACGCACTTCAATGTCTTGTGTACTTGTCCTTTCTTTGATTACCAGTTCTGGATAGGGTTTAAAATTGACTAAATTTATTTTAAAAATTCTCTTGAAAAAAAATACCTAAGCCATACATTAGTAGCAACTTAAAAAACAAGCTGTTTTATTGGCTTGTATCATTTATAAAAAATTATTTAGAGGTCAAAAAAATGGCAAAAATTATAGGTATAGATTTAGGAACAACTAACTCTTGCGTAGCAGTAATGGAAGGTGACGATGTAAAAGTCATTGAAAATTCTGAGGGCGATAGAACCACGCCTTCAATCATCGCGTATGCCGATGATAATGAGGTGTTAGTGGGAAAATCAGCTAAACGACAAGCGGTTACTAATCCAGAAAATACATTATTCGCAATTAAACGTCTTATCGGGCGTAAATTCAGCGAAAAAGCAGTTAAAAAAGACATCGACTTAGTGCCTTACAAAATTATCGCAGCAGATAATGGTGATGCATGGGTTGAGGTTAAAGGTAAAAAACTTGCACCACAGGAAGTTTCTGCACAAATTCTTCGCAAGATGAAGAAGACAGCAGAAGATTATTTGGGTGAAAAAGTATCAGCGGCAGTGATTACTGTTCCAGCTTACTTTAATGACTCGCAACGTCAGGCCACTAAAGATGCCGGTAAAATTGCGGGTTTAGATGTTAAACGTATTATCAATGAGCCAACCGCTGCGGCATTAGCCTACGGCATGGATAAAAAAGGTGGTGACAAGACTATTGCGGTCTTCGATTTAGGTGGTGGCACATTTGATGTGTCAATCATTGAAATTGCCGATATTGATGGTGAGCAACAATTTGAAGTATTAGCTACAAATGGCGATACATTCTTAGGTGGTGAAGATTTTGATGCCCGTGTGATTGATTACATCGTTGATGAATTCAAAAAAGACCAAGGTGTTGATTTGAAAAATGACCCAATGGCATTGCAACGTTTAAAAGAAGCGGCAGAAAATGCTAAAATTGAATTGTCATCAAGTGAACAAACGGAAATCAATCTCCCTTATGTGACAGCAGATGCATCAGGACCTAAGCATTTGAATATGAAAATAACCCGTTCAAAGTTGGAATCTTTGGTTGCAGATCTAATTGAGAGAACAATTGAACCTTGCAAAATAGCAGTTAAAGATGCTGGTTTGAGTTTGTCAGAAATCGATGATGTGATTTTAGTCGGTGGTCAAACACGTATGCCTAAAGTGCAATCGACGGTGGCTGATTATTTTGGAAAAAAACCTCGCAAAGATGTAAATCCTGATGAAGCCGTAGCAATGGGTGCTGCGATTCAAGGTGGCGTATTGTCGGGCGATGTTAAAGATGTATTATTGTTAGATGTCACACCATTATCACTCGGTATCGAGACCATGGGTGGTGTTATGACGAAGTTGATTGATAAAAATACCACGATTCCTACCAAGGCATCGCAAGTGTTTTCAACAGCTGAGGACAATCAAGCAGCGGTTACTGTACATGTGTTACAAGGTGAACGTGAAATTGCATCAGCCAATAAGTCGCTCGGTCGTTTTGATTTACAAGGCATTAATCCAGCACCACGTGGAATGCCACAAATCGAAGTGGAATTTGATATTGACTCGAACGGTATTTTAAATGTTTCAGCCAAAGACAAAGCCACAGGTAAAGAACAACGCATTGAAATCAAAGCAGGTTCTGGATTAACCGATGAAGAAGTTGAACAAATGGTTAAAGATGCGGAGTTACACGCTGAGGAAGATAAAAAGTTCCAAGAAGTAGTGAAATCACGTAACGCCGCTGATGCCACTGTTCATCAAGCCAAAACTCTGATTGAAGACAATAAAGACAGCATTGAAGACGGTGAGCGTGCGGATATTGAAGCGGCTATCAGTAAAGTTGAGGACGCTATGAAAGGCGATGATAAGGATGCCATAGATAAAGCAAGTGAAGCATTACAAACTGCTTTAGCTCCTGTTTTGCAAAAGGCTCAAGCTGCCGCACAAGCAGGTGCACAAAGTGATGCACCAGCTGAAGATGCTGATGCCAACGATGATGATGTAGTGGATGCTGAGTTTGAAGAAGTCGATGATAAGTAATAACTTTCTCTAAGTTATTATCATTAAATAAAGCCCTTAATTTCGATTAAGGGCTTTTGCGTATAAAAAACCAAACCTCCTTCCCATGTTCTGCGTGGGAACGAGTATAAGTTAAGGGTAAAAAATGTCACAAAGAGATTATTACGAAATTTTAGGTGTTAGCAAGTCAGTTACTAAAGTTGAATTAAAAAAAGCGTTCAAACGCAAAGCGATGAAGTACCATCCCGACCGTAACGATGCGCCAGACGCTCATGATAAATTTAAAGAAGTTAATCGTGCCTATGACACACTGCGTGATGATAACAAACGTGCACGTTATGATCAGTTTGGACCCGAAGGCGTCAATCAAGGTGCAGGCGGAGGTTTTCATGGTGCTGATGTTGGTGACATTTTTGGTGACATTTTTGGCGATATTTTTGGAGGGGGAAGACGTCAACAGCAACAACGTGGACGTGATATACAAATAGAAGTCACGGTTGATTTGGAAGAAGCGGTGACAGGAATCTCAAAAGAAATCAAAATTCCAACCATGGTTGGTTGCAATTATTGCGATGGTTCGGGTTCAAAAGATGGAAAATCCACAAGTTGCACAACCTGTGGTGGTGTGGGTCAAGTGCGTATGCAACAAGGCATATTTTCAGTACAACAAGCTTGCCCAACTTGTCAGGGTAAAGGTCAAATGATTGAAAATCCTTGCAGCCATTGTAATGGAGAAGGACGCAAACGTGAAACCAAAACGCTTAACGTAAAAGTGCCTGCTGGGGTAGATAATGGCGATAGAATCCGGTTGTCAGGTGAGGGAGAAGCCGCACCAGCAGGAGGTATTGCCGGTGATTTATATGTAGATATAAACGTTCGTGAACACCCTATTTTTAAACGTGATAATGATGATTTGTATTGCGAAATGCCAATTGACTTTGCCACAGCGGTACTGGGTGGTGAGCTAGAAATTCCAACCCTTGATGGCGAGGTTAAACTTAAAATTCCATCGGAAACCCAATCTGGTAAGGTTTTTAAACTTCGTGGTAAAGGGGTAAAATCAGTGCGTTCTCACCGAACAGGTGATTTACATTGCCAAGTTAATGTTGAAACACCCGTAAACTTAACCAATTTCCAAAAGAAGTTAATCAAACAACTCTCAGAGTCCATCCAAAAAGGGGGTTCAAAACATAACCCCAAGGAAAAAGGCTGGTTTGATTCGGTTAAATCATTTATGGATAAACTAAAGGGTGAGTGAATTTAAATTTAATGAGTGCGAAAAAACTGCTGGGTGAGTCGTGCCCATCGACAGAGTTACAATAAACAAACGGTATTAAATTTGGTGGGTAAACCCACCTTACGGTTTAGAGTTTGAATAACTCTTCGAACCTCTGCGTTCCTTAGTCAATAAAAAGAGAATAGAATGAATTTAAAAATTGGTATAGCAGGAATAAGTGGCAGAATAGGGCAAAGCTTAGTTGGTGTTATTGAGAAAGATAAAAACACCACTGTCTCGTGTGGCTTAGTCTCACAACATTCTTCTTTTACTTTGAATGGTATTGAAATCAATTCAAAGTGTGGGAAAGCTCATATTTGGATCGATTTTTCCACTCCGAATGCTTTTGAAAAGGTTTTATCGCACTGCCTTAAGAATAACACTCCTTTGGTTTCTGGTACTACAGGACTGAGCAAAAAACATTATAATGATTTGGAAAATGCCTCGGCGCATATTCCTATTCTTTGGGCTTCAAATTTTGCTCTTTCAATTAACCTTATTCGCCATTTGTTGTCAAATTACACTAAATTAGTCGATACAAAGGTTAAAATTGCTGAAACTCACCATGTCCATAAAGCAGATAAACCATCAGGAACGGCAATTACTCTGGCAAAAACCATTAAACCACATGGCATGATTAAACGCCTTGATGAAGATAATTTTACCATGGATGATATAGAAATTGTTTCCATTCGCGATGGAGATGTTGCAGGTATTCACATTATTGAGTTAGATAATGACAGTGAAAATTTGAGTATTACTCACACGGCAAAAGACCCAATTATCTTTGCACAAGGTGCGCTGGATGTAGCTAAATGGTTAGTGACACAGGAAAATGGATTTTATACTATGACAGACTTTATTGAGCATTTGTCGTGAATAAAACTAAGGTATTATTTGTGTGCATGGGAAACATCTGCCGTTCGCCTTCTGCACAAGGTGTTTTTGAAAAAATGATTAATAACAAAGGTTTATCTGAATTATTTGAAGTGGATTCAGCTGGAACACACAGTTATCATGTGGGTAGTTTACCCGATTCTCGTTCGATTAAATTCGCTCAGAAACGAGGGGTTGATTTAACAATACAAAGAGCCAGAAAAGCTAAACCTCGTGACTTTAATCATTTTGATTATATTATTGCTATGGATGATGACAATTATGAAAATCTAAAGGTAATTTGCCCAAGCCCAGAGTTACAGCAAAAACTTTATAAAATGATGAGTTTTGCTAAAAATATAGACTATTGCGAAGTCCCTGATCCTTATTATGGCGGAGCCGGTGGATTTGATTTGGTTTTGGATTTGTTGGAAAAGGCTTGCGATGGGTTTTTAAAACAAATTTTGTAACCTTTGAGCAGTTAGTGCGTTTTTTAAAGTATAAAACCACATGCAGGTGATTTTATATGAAAAAAATACTACTGATAATACTATTATTTACCACTCAATTGACACTTGCCAAAAGTGACGTAAGTTTTGAAAAGGAATTAAGCATAAAAGTGTTAAATCATTCGTCAATATTTATTGATACAGGTTCTGGAGCATTAAATATAAAGGGCACTAATGGCGACAAAGTGATTGTTAATGCGTTTATTCATTCCGATGATTATAAAAACCTAGAGGCGTTACAACAAGCATTTGATGAAAAGATGGAGTTTAGTATTGCCTCTAAGAGTTCAAAAATAGTTCTAAAAGCATTGAAGAAGAAAAGCCTCTTTACTTTTTCAAGACATAATATACTAATGGATTTAACTGTTTTTGTTCCACGGGATTTAAAAGTTGAAATTGATGACGGCTCTGGTTCCATGACAATTGCAAATATTAATAATTCACTAGAAATTGATGATGGTTCGGGCTCTATTACCATCGACAATATTGTCGGTAATGTTTTTATTGATGATGGTTCAGGAAACTCCAGTCTTTCTCATATTGATGGAAATGTGACAATTGATGATGGCTCAGGAACAATTAATATTGATCATGTGAGTGGTGATGTCAGTATAGATGATGGTTCTGGTGCAATTATTATCAATAACTTGCAAGGAAAATTTAATTTAGAAGATGATGGCAGTGGCAGTATTCGAGTTAATGGTAAGAGATGGAACAAAGATTAAGTCTTTAAGAGACCTTATAATTGCATTAAATATCTATAAAGACGATTTTGAATAAGTTATTTATTGCTAGTATCTATTTTGCCCTTTAAAATTCAGTCTTTTATACACTAATAGACGGAATATCATTAAATGTCAGATGAAAATCATTTAATCACAGAAAGACGCCAAAAACTGCAAGCTATTCGCGATGAAAAAGGCATTGCATTTCCTAATGACTTTAGACGAACGCATTTTGCAGAAATATTGCATGAAAAATACGATGCTGTCATTAAAGAAGAGTTAGACCCTCAAGGAATAGAGGTGTCTGTTGTTGGCCGCATGATGAGTAAACGTGAGTTTGGTAAAGGTGGTTTTGCGGTTATTAAAGATGTAACGGGTTCGATTCAATTATTTGTGCAGTTAAACGGTGTGGGTGAAGAGAGTTTTAATGAGTTTAAATCTTGGGATTTAGGTGATATTGTTGCTGCCAAAGGAGTTATGTTTAAAACAAAAACGGATGAATTGTCAGTTAAAGCTACAGAAATTCGTTTAATTACTAAATCTTTACGCCCATTACCTGATAAATTTCATGGACTAAGCGATCAAGAAACACGTTACCGTCAACGTTACGTTGATTTAATCATGAATCAAGAGAGTCGTGATACCTTTAGGATTCGTTCAAAAATCATCACTCATATTCGCACTTTCATGGAAGCCAAAAAATTTATGGAAGTCGAAACACCGATGATGCATTTAATTCCTGGCGGTGCGGCTGCCAAGCCATTTGAGACACACCACAACGCCTTAAATTTACCGTTGTATTTGCGTATTGCTCCTGAGTTATTTCTCAAACGCTTGGTTGTGGGTGGTTTTGAAAAGGTTTA
>JALSIL010000008.1 GCA_026990095.1 Lysobacterales bacterium | reverse complement strand
CATTGCGAGGAGCAACGCGACGTGGCAATGTTTATGAGGGTGTAAACTAAAGTGTGTAACTTCGTTTTAGGCAATGGTAAATTCAATAGAGTGCCAAGCCTGCACTCAACTTGATTTGGTGCCTTTCCTCATTATACAAAAATAGTATGACATTAAACGCTTGGTTTTGGGTGGTTGGGCAAACCTTTTTACCCAACTTTAATAAGAGGACTCAGTCTTAGAACTATAGTGCATGAAGCGGTTTTTATCTCGTAATCTATCTAATATTTTATTGCCATATGTGACTATTAATAAGTTACCGACAATTATCAGTCTATATTGCATGGATAACTGTTATAAATTAATTTAAGCTACGCTAAATAATTGATAAGTTATGTGAATTTAAGTATTATTACTTCAATTTAATAGAATTAGGGTAAATAAGCACGATGGAAAAACTAAATAAAAAGCGTTATTCCAACACAATGCACCCTAATAATTGTTATATTTAAAAATGAATAAAAACACAAAAGCAATAATAATTTCAGCCGTTATCGCAATAATAGGCTCTTTTGCCTTCGCTGTAGTCACAGCTAAAGGTGTAATGTATTCCCCAGGTGTCAGCACTATTGAAATGGATACTTTGTCATACACAGAGGTGACTGAGTTAATGACAAGCAGAGCACATCAAATGACAACAACAGAATATATTATAAGCAACATCAGTTCAAAGTGGTTTTGGGTTAATATCTTAAAAATATGGGCTGTTATGTTTATCGTAAGTATCCTGTCCATTTTTATAACTGACAAATGGTGCAAAAATTAAACAAAATATAACAAGTCAATTAACGTTGACTGGTTTTACACGCCGTGCCGCTATCGCTCTGCTCTGTGTAAAACCGTCAAGTTATTTCAAACGTTATGTGTAAGAATAATTCAAATACTGAACAATATGAGGGACATAAATGAACAAACAAGAAATTGGCTCAATGACAGCACAAGGAGGTTTCATAAATGAAGCCGATATTTGTGATAAATTTGCAAATTACAAAAATGATACTGAAGCAAAATCTTGGTTGGAAATAATGGGTTATAACCCGTTAAAAATTCAAAAAATAGTTGCTGTTCAAATTCCAGTTAGAATCAACCTTGAAAAAGCTATTTCGCTTGGGGTCTCTCAAGAAAAATACGACGAGACTATCAAATTTAAAAAAGCTGATATTCAAGTTAGAGTTGAAATCATTATTGATAACATCTTGAATGTAGAAAATATCTCTTTAAAAAAGGCTAATAAATCTGCCGGTTTTAATCAGGTGGATAAAAGACCAGTTTTAACATATCAGCACATATGGGGATTTGACGATGATATCGTAAAATGGCTAAGATTATTCACGGGAGATATATTGCCTCAAGAAATATTATCAAAAAATGAACTTTGTGAAATAAAAGACAAAAGAAGACTTTTTCTTACAGAAATCCCCCAAAATAAGCTCCAAGATATTATTAAATTTTTTAATGATAACATAACACTTATAATTTCTGATATTTTAAGAGGAAGAGGAGGGTTAAGTGCTGAATGGTTCCTTGTTACAAGAAAAAATAACGATAATTCTTTAGACTGGGTCTTAAAAGATATAAACAGTGTAGTTAATTTTTATGTACAAGGCGGTGTGTCATTAAGCCCAAGAGGAAGCTTAAAAATAGGTCGGGCAACAATGCAACGAAAAGGGGGAACACCCGATCCTACAAGTTTGCAGTTTAAAATTAATCCATTAGATTTATTTGAGGCTTAAAATGTTCAAACAAATTAGATGTATTGATTTATTTGCTGGTATAGGTGGTTTTCATCAAGCAATGAGCTATTTTAATGCAAAGTGTGTATTTGCATCAGAGTGGGATAAAGAAGCAACAAAAACTTATTTTGAAAATTATGGGATACTACCAGATGGGGATATCACTAAAATAAAAGAAGAAAATATACCTCCACATGATATGTTGTGTGGTGGTTTTCCTTGTCAAGCATTTTCGATTTCTGGAAAGCAAAAAGGGTTTGAAGATACTAGAGGAACTCTGTTTTTTGATGTTGCACGGATTGTTAAATATCATAACCCAAAAGTTTTACTTCTTGAAAATGTTCGTAATTTTGAAAAACACGACAATGGCAAAACTCTCAAAACTGTTGTAAAGACATTAGAAAAATTAAATTATTTTGTTTTTTATAAAGTACTAAACGCAAGTCATTACGGTCTCCCTCAAAATAGAGAACGAATTTTTATTGTTAGTTTTAGAAAAGATTTAGGGATAAATAATTTCAACTTTCCAAAGCCTTTAAATACTAAAGTTTGTTTAATAGATATCCTTGAGGATAATCCCAAAGATGCAAAAATAATTAGTAGACCGGACACAGTTTTTACAAAAGAATTTGAGCCACAAGTCGATTTATTTGGAGAGTTGGAGTTACCTAATAGACCAGTACAAATTGGATATGTTAATAAAGGTGGTCAAGGGGAACGAATTTACAGTCCCTATGGACATGCGATTACACTTTCCGCATACGGAGGTGGAGCTGGAGCAAAAACAGGATTGTATTACATAAACGGAGTAATTAGGAAATTGAGTCCAAGAGAGTGTGCTAGAGTTCAAGGTTTTCCTGATTCATTCAAAATAAATCCATCTTTAACACAAAGCTATAAACAATTTGGAAATAGTGTAGCAATTAATGTCCTAAAAGCAATTATTTCTAATATTTACGAGACAGGCGTATTTGAAAATAAAGGAAAAATACATAACAAATCGTTGCACATGGACACGCTTTCTGCTCCGCTCCAAGCGTGCCAGTAAACTCAGCCGTAACTAAAACAAAAGCCAAGGGTACTTGTATCAGTCTTTGATAGTCATACCATAAATAATATTTTTAGGTTGGGTTAATGTCGCTGAGGGAGGGATGTACCTTCAGGCGTCCTGCCTTAACTCCAGACATCCTGTCTTTCGCTCTTCGGGCCGATCTAAAGATTGTTCAAATTGTTCCTACAATTTAGTCGCCCTTCGGGTGCTACGCAGTGAAAATCGTTCCTGACGATTTTTCGAACCCTCGAAAGGTATCCGTTTACACACTTTTACTTCGGACGTCCTGTCCTCAGCTAAAGCTAATCAATTTGTTCCAGACAAATTAGTCAGGCGTGTTTGAGTATCTCTAGTAATGGCGGTGAGGGAGGGATTCGAACCCTCGAAACGTTTCCGTTTACACACTTTCCAGGCGTGCGCCTTCGACCACTCGGCCACCTCACCATTTTTTTACTACTACTTTCATTGATTGAACTATTGCTATTCCAACAAGGCGAGCGCCTTATTCCATACATCCCTGTATTCCACCCTTCGGGCCAGCTGAAGCTGTTCAAATCATTTCAGATGATTTAGTCGACCACTCGACCACCTCACCGTACAAGGGGCGTGATATTAACTGATTGTTTGTTGCATTTCAAGATTTTCAAATAATATGTGACTATTTACCTATTGTTTCGTTTATCAAGAAGGTATAAAATCGCAGACAAAATTAGTTAAGAGAAAATTTCATGAAATTATATAAAAGTATGGGTTTGGTTTTAGGCGTGGCTTTAGTTGTTGGTTGTTCGGCAAATAATGTTGCAAATCATAAAGTTAACAATAATAAAACAACCAAACAAGCACAGCAAAACAGCGATAAAATTTTCAGTATGCCGTATGTTATGCGCGATTTGGATAATGGTTTGCGAGTTATTGTATTGAAAACAGATTACCCTGAGGTGGTTTCGGTGCAGATTCCTGTGCAAACGGGTTCACGTAATGAGGTGGAAGAGGGTAAATCTGGTTTTGCACATTTTTTTGAGCACATGATGTTTCATGGAACCAAGAATTACTCAGCAGATACTTATGGTGCGATGCTTAAGGATATTGGTGCTGATCAAAATGCCTATACTACGGATGATTACACCAATTACCACACAACCATAACCAAAGATGGCTTGGAAACTTTGTTAAAACTTGAAGCGGATCGCTTTCAAAATCTTGAATACACTGAAGATGAATTCAAAAATGAAGCCTTAGCAGTGAAGGGTGAGTACTTAAAAAATTCTGCCAATCCTTTTTCTAAATTACGCGAAACAATTCGTGATAATGCTTTCTCAAAACACACTTATAAGCACACGACAATGGGCTTTTTTAGAGATATAGAGAATATGCCTAATCAGTATGAATACTCACACCAGTTTTTTGATCGCTGGTATCGTCCAGAATATACCTCTGTCATAGTTGTGGGTGATGTGGATATTGAAAAAACCTTTGCCTTGGTTGAAAAGTATTTTGGTTCGTGGAAACGAGGTTCTTTTCAAACAAATATTCCCAAAGAACCCAAAGCACTAGGGCAGGTTTATAAACATGTCAAATGGGATTCTCCCACACAACCGTGGTTTACTTTGGCTTTTCATGGGCCAGCTGACACGGGTAAAACTGTTGATAAAGAAGCATTAGATTTATTAACACAAATCTACTTTGGTCGTACTTCTGAGGTTTATCAAGAGTTGGTTACTAACAAACAATTAGCCGATCAATTTTATGCCTTTACCCCTTCTAAAAAAGACCCAGGGTTAATTTATTTTGCAGCACGATTAACTGATGCAAAGAATTTTAAACCTGTGAAAGAGGCGATAGTGGCGACAATTGTTAAGGCACGCAGTGAATTGGTAGAAGAATCAAAGCTTAATGATTTGAAGTCAGCCTCGCGTTATGGATTTGCTACGGCATTGGATAATTCTGAAACTATTGCCGATATTATGGCCAGTGTTGTTCAAAGAAATCGTGACCCAGAATTGATTAACAAGCAATTTGCACAATTAAAGAAAGTCACACCAACGGATGTAAAAATGGTTGCCAATAAATACTTGATTGATGACGGTCGAGTGATGGTTAGTTTGGCAAAAGCTGATAAGATTGATGGTTTGAATAATGATTTTAATCTGACTTCTCTTGTAGAAGTTGCCAATAAAGTCCAAGAACCACAATTTAAGGTACTTGATAAAAGAAATCAAAGCCCTATTGTTGATTTAAATTTGTTGTTTAATACAGGTGCTGCTTTTGAGGATAATACTAAAAATGGCGTTGCGGCTTTAACCGCCAGTATGCTCACTGACGGTGGCTCAAAATTGCATTCTTCAACTGAAATCAATAAACTCATGCTACCAATGGCGGCAGGATTTTGGAGTCAGACCGATAAAGAAATGATGAGTTTTAGAGGTCGAGTGCATCAGGAAAAAGCCCAAGAGTGGTTAAATTTGGTGCTTGAATCTTTATTAATGCCCGGTTTTAGAGAAGATGACTTTAAACGATTAAAGCAAGAACAGATTAATGCCATTAAAACCGATTTAAAAGGCAATAATGATGAAGAATTGGGTAAAGAGGTTCTTTACAGTGAGCTTTATCAAGGGCATCCTTATGAAACGATAAATCTTGGGGATATTTCTGAGTTAGAAAGTGTGACTTTGGATGATGTAAAAGACTTCTACCAGCAACAATTAACACAGAAGAACTTAACCATTGGTGTGACTGGTAATTTATCCGATAAGTTATTTTCAGAACTAAAATCAAAGTTAACGAAGAAACTCGCTGTAGGTGTAAAAGCCAATAACAAAATTTCTCCAGCACCTATTTTATCGGGTCATTCTGCTTCCATTGTGGAAAAAGAGACTTTAGCAACGGCAGTGTCATTTGGTTTTCCGATTGACATTACCCGTGCAGATAAAGATTTTGTGGCTTTATGGTTAGTGCGTTCTTATTTGGGTGAACACCGCAACTCTAATAGCCACCTGTACAGTGAAATTCGAGAAAAACGTGGTATGAATTATGGTGATTATGCTTATATTGAATATTTTCCACGTGGTATGTATTTGACTCAACCCGATGCCAACTTAGGACGTAGTTCACAAATATTTCAAGTGTGGTTACGCCCATTAAGAACCAATAATGATGCGCATTTTGCCACACGCACAGCCATGTATGAATTGCACCATTTAATTAAACATGGCCTAACGCAAGAACAATTTGAAAGCACTCGTAACTATTTGGATAAATACGCAGGTTTATTGGTTAAAAGTCAAGACCGTATCTTGGGATATGCTTTAGACAGTGAATATTATGGCATTGGGCAATGGACAAAATACATTAAAGAAGGGCTTTCAAATTTAACCTTAGATGAAGTCAATCGTGTCATCAAGAAATATTTGCAAGAAGACAATATTCATTTTGTTTTTATAACAAAAGATGCTAAAGACATGAAAAAGAGATTGGTGTCAGAACAAATCTCTCCCATGAAATACAACTCAGCAAAGGATGATGCTCTTTTGAAAAAAGATAAATTTTTACAAAAATATCCACTGAATATAAGAGCTAAAGATGTCAAGATTATTCCTGTTGAAAAAGTATTTGAATAATATTTATAAAACTCTGGGGCGTCGGAAAAAGAATGAAAAATACGTCAGGAATGTGTTTTTACGCAAGCCCCAATGAGCAAGTGTCCATGGATGGACGAAATTTAAAAGCTCTAATCGAGGCAAAAAGTTAGTCTAATTGCTTGCTAATCGCGATTTTTTTAATGCAGATTGGAGTTTTTTATAACTTTTTAACAGGTTCCACGAGTTGCACAAAGGTCTCTGCTATAATGACATCTCTATTGATGTGAATTTATCTTATATGTTAATTTTCAAACGTTTATTTTTATTTGTTATCGCCCTAACTATTATTGCTTTTTCAATTGCCATGAGTGGCTTAAATAATCAAGAAGTTGTTTTAGATTTGTATTTCTTTAAATTAGAGTTATCACTTGGGTTTATCGTTGTGGCAACACTTTTTTCAGGACTGTTAGTCGGACTTTTTATTGCTTTGTTTAGTTTTCATATTCCTCTTAAATCTCAGTTAAGAAAACTTAACCGTTCTCACGTGCAATTACTGCAACAAAAACGCTTAGAAAACAGCGATGATTGAATTTTTTGCACTTATCTTGGTTGCATTAGTTGGCATTATGGTGGGTATTAATTTCAATAAATACCGCATTCAAAGAGAAAACAT
>JALSIL010000007.1 GCA_026990095.1 Lysobacterales bacterium | reverse complement strand
TTCTTGGATGCGTTGCTTGTTATTGAGTCGGTCGACCGAGCTTTCGGTCAAACCATTGACTTCGGTTTTACTCACGAGGTAATGGTGGTGTGCCAGTCCTGCTACGTGAGGTAAGTGAGTGACGGCGAAGACTTGTTGTTTATTGCTGAGTTTACGCATCAATTTGCCGACAGTTTCGGCGATAGCTCCACCAATGCCGGCATCAACTTCGTCAAAAACAAAACTTGAGGATTGCTTTTGTTTTTTGCATATTTCTATGGCGAGTGCAATTCGTGATAACTCACCGCCTGAGGCGGTTTTGGACATCTTTTGTGGGTCTTGTCCTGGGTTCATGATGACTTCAAAATCACAATTATCTTGCCCTAATAATGAAATATTTGCCTCTTTGTTATGCTTGATTTGTACAATAAACTGCGCCTTGTTTAATCCTAGTTTTTGAATCACTTGGGTGACATTATTGCCAAAAGTTATGGCAGTTTGGATTCGCTTATTTGATAATTGTTGAGATTTTTTTGCGTATTTTTCTTCAATTTTAGTTAAATTTTCCAATAACTTGGCGCGTTTTTGTTTTTGTGAATCATTTAACTCCAACTTCTCTGATAGATCAAGATGGTATTGGTAAAGATTTTCAGCATTGACTTGGTGTTTACGTGCTGTGCTGTATATTTGGTCTAAGCGGTTTTCGATTTCGTGTAATTTTTCGGGATTAACTTCGACTTGACTGTGTTGTGCTTGGATTTCCGTTTCGATTTCATTTAAATTAATAGAGACTTCATCCAACATAGTTAAGATTTCACTCAAATCTATGCCTTGTATTTCAGTTAATGACGCAGTAATTTCGGCAATGACTTGGGTGACATTGTTATGGTCGCCATTTAACAAAGCCAGTGATTTATCCATATTGCTTAAGGTGTCAACCGCACCAGTTAAGGCTTTTTGTTGTTGGTGTAGTTTATCCAGTTCATTTTCGGTCAAATTTAACTGTGATAATTCTTCAAATTGATAACGTAATAATTGGCTTTCGGATTCGTTCAATGCTCCTGCTAATTCAATTTCTGTTAGTTGTGTTTGTGTTTGTTTGTGTTGTTGGTAAAGTTCGGCTACTTGAGTCAATAAATCCTGATAATCACTGGTTTCATCAATAACAGCAAGCTGGTATTTGGCATTGTTGAGTTTAATTTGATCGTGTTGCCCATGAATTTGCACCAATAATTCGCCCAATTGTTTTAAACTGGCATTGGTGCAAGGGCGTGAATTGAGCCAAGATTTAGATCGACCATCGGCAGTAATGATTCGCCTAATTTCAATTTCACTTGTTTCATCAAAGTCCAATTGCGATAACCACTGCTGTGCTAATTTATTTTGGCTGATGTCGAATAGGGCTATTATTTCACCTTTTTGTTCGCCACTGCGAATGACTGAATAGTCCGCTCTATTACCAAGTATGAGTGATAAAGCACCCACGATTATGGACTTGCCTGCTCCAGTTTCTCCAGTAAAGGCATGAAAGCCACTAGAGAAATCCAAATCCAGTTGCTTGATAAGAACATAATTTTTTATAAAAAGTGACTTTAGCATATTGAAATTTGAGTAATAAACATTATATAAGCGCCTGTTATTGTATCTATATTACAGAGAATGAACAAGATGAATGAAGAAACCCCTAAAAAAGAAGTGGATAATGAAGAAGTTATGGATAACCTCAATAATGCAGAAGATGTATCTGAAGCCGAAGTAGAATCTGAAATTGTGGAAGAAGAAATTCAGCGCGATGAAGAAATTGCCAAATGCAAAGAAGAAATAATTCGTCTGCACGCGGAGATGGATAATATCCGTAAACGCAATGCTCGTGAGTTGGATAACTTACGTAAATATGCGATTGATCGTTTTGCAAAAGCTTTGCTTCCGGTTGCCGATAGCATGGATAAGGAGCTTGAGGCTTTTGAGAAAGATGGCGTTGAAATGACGGTTGAACAAATGGTTGAGGGAACTAAAATGACTCAACATGTGCTCAATAAAGTGCTCAAAGATAATGGCATGGAAATTATTAATCCAGAAGGTGAAAAATTTAACCCTGAATTTCACGAAGCCATGACACAAATCCCTAATCCTAATTTGGCTCCCAATACGATTGTGGATGTATTCCAAAAAGGTTATATTTTAAATGGTCGTTTGGTACGTCCTGCAATGGTTGTTGTTTCTAAATAAGACTTTTTCAAAAGCAAATAAAAATGGCATCCTTTCGGATGCCATTTTTGTTTCAGCTTATTTAAAAAGCTACAACGCCTCAATAATACCAGCTGCACCCATACCAGTACCAATACACATGGTTATCATGCCGTATTTACCACCCGTTCTACGTAAACCGTGAATGGCAGAGGCAGCTCGGATTGCGCCTGTTGCACCTAATGGATGACCTAATGCAATAGCGCCACCATTTGGATTGACTTTATCGGTATCTAAATCCAACTCACCAATTACGGCTAAGGATTGAGCGGCAAAGGCTTCATTGAGTTCAATCCAATCCATGTCTTGGACTTTTAATCCAGCAAGGTCTAACACCTTTGGAATGGCTTTTATTGGCCCAATACCCATAATGTCTGCGGGAACTCCGGCAACAGAAAAAGCGTGGTATTTGGCAATTGGAGTCATGTTGTAACGCTTTAAGGTTTCTTCATTGACCAACAACAATGAACCTGCTCCATCACTCATTTGTGAAGAATTACCCGCCGTGACAGAACCACCCATTTTAAACACAGCACGCAATTTATTTAACACTTCAATTGAAGTGCCTTTACGTGGACCTTCGTCATTTTCAACAGTTCTTGAGGAGACAATGGTTTCGGCTTTCGCTAAATCAGGTGTGCGTGATTCGATGGTATAAGGCACGATTTCATCTTTAAAATAGCCTTTTTCAATAGCATTTAAGGCGCACATATGTGAATTGTAAGCAAACTCATCTTGGGCTTGACGCGATACCTTCCATTGGTCAGCGACATTTTCGGCAGTAATTCCCATGCCATAGGCAATGCCGATGTTATCGTCTTCAAACACTTTTGGGTTCATGGTGACTTTATTGCCCATCATTGGCACCATGCTCATGGATTCTGTTCCACCTGCAATGGCACAGTTCATTTGCCCTGTGGCAATTTGTTGAGCCGCAATAGCAATGGCTTGCACGCCTGATGAGCAAAAGCGGTTGATGGTCATGGCAGGAACGGTATCAGGAATACCTGCAAGTAAGCTGGCGATTCGGGCAATATTCATGCCTTGTTCACCCTCGGGCATGGCACAACCAATGACCACATCGCCGATTTCATTTTTATCAAAATCAGGGTGGCGTGCAAGCATGGTTGATAGGCAGTGCGATAATAAATCATCTGGGCGGGTTTTGTTAAACATGCCTCTTGGTGCTTTACCAACAGGAGTTCTTACGGCTTCTACGATATAAACGTCTTGTACTTGTTTCATAATATTTCTCCTATTAGTTGCGAAGGGGTTTTCCAGTTTTTAAGGTGTGCTCAATTCGAGCCAATGTTTTTGGCATCTGAATTAACTCGATAAACAATTTGCGCTCTAAATCGAGCAAATATTGTTCACTCACGCGTGAATTGCTATCAACATCACCACCAGCAATAACCGTGGCAATTCTTACAGCAATTTCATAATCATGTGGACTCATCATGCGACCAGCCATCATGTTGGCAAGTATCATTTTCATGTTGGCAATGCCTGCTTGACCACAAACGCGAATGTTTTGGTCTTCGGATGGTGCACGATAACCTTTGGCGTGTAACCATTTGACCTTTTCTTTGGCAACATACAAGACTTCGTGAGAGTTAAACACGATGTCAGTACATGGTTTGAGCAATTTCCATTTTTTGGCTTCTAAGCCAGAACCAGCAACTTGCGCCATCGCTACGAGCTTGAAGAAGTGTTCAATTTGAGGGTACAAATCTCCTGTTTCAAAATCCTCAGATGTGCGTCGGGCAATCTCTTTGAGTCCGCCACCTGCAGGTAATAAACCAACACCGGCTTCAACCAGACCAATATAGGACTCAAATGCAGTTACAACAGATGTGGCATTCATGGAAAATTCACAACCGCCACCCAATGCCATACCTCGAACGGCAATAACCGTTGGTACCTTGGAAAATCTTAATGTTTGAGAAGTTTGTTGGAAGGTGTTAACTAGGTCTTCGACTTCATTAACCCTGCCTTCGGCTACAGCAGTTAAAGCAGGTGCAAGGTTGGCACCCAAAGTAAAGGGTTCACTTGTTTGCCAAATAACCAAGCCTTTATAATCGGCTTCGGCAATTTTAACGGCTTTTTGAATGCCTGCTAAAACGCCTGTTGTAACGATGTGTTTTTTGGTTTTAAAACTGGTTATCAAAACGCCATCGCCCATGTGCCACAAACGAATATCATCGTCTTCGTGCACGGTTGTGCCATAATCGGACTTTTCACCGATGGTTAATTCTGGGAATAACTGGCGTTTAAAGACGGCTAAATCTGGTCGGCCTTGGAATGACTTGGTTTTGGGTGCGTATGAACCTTCGGCGGTGTGAACGCCATTAATTTCTGCTACCCAATCAGGCAGAGCGGCTTGTACCATGGTTTTACCGTCTTTCATGTCTTGGTTTATCCATGAAGTGACTTTTTTCCAATCGGCTGCTTGCCAAATTTCAAATGGTCCTTGTTTCCAACCAAAGCCCCAACGAATGGCAAAATCCACTTCACGGGCATTGTCAGCAATTTCTTCTAAATGGTAAGCTGCATAATGGAATAAATCGCGGTACATGCTGTATAAAAATTGTGCTTGATTAGAGTTTGATGCACGTAATTGTTCAAATCTTTCGATTGCATTTCTGTTTTTTAAAATAGCCAAGACTTCATCGTCGATTTTGGCATCTTGCATGCGGTATTGTTTTTTCTTGATGTCTAAGATTTTTATATCTCTGTCTTCTTTTTTATAGACACCTGCACGTGTTTTAGCACCCAAGGCTCCTGCTTGAATTAAATCCGTTAACCACGAAGGCAGTTTGTAGTGCTTATTCCATGGGTCATCTGGTAATCCATTAAGCATGGTATTGACGGTGTGGTTTAAGGTGTCTAAACCAACCACATCTGCGGTTCTAAACGTGGCGGATTTGGCTCGTCCAATTAGTGTGCCAGTTAAAGCGTCGACTGTTTCCAGTGGAATGTTGAATTTCATGCCGTGATAAATGGTGCAAATAATGGAAAACACACCAATGCGATTGGCAATGAAATTGGGTGTGTCTTTGGCATTAACCACGCCTTTGCCCAGTGTTGAGGACATGAATTCAGTTAATGCGGTGATGACATTAGTGTCTGTTTTTTGGGTCGGAATGATTTCAACCAAATGCATATAGCGTGGTGGATTGAAAAAATGTACGCCACAAAATTGGTGTTTTAGTTTTTCAGGAAAAACTTCAGAAAGTGCATTAATACTCAAACCAGATGTATTGGTGGCAAAAATGGCATCGGCTTTGATGTAGTCTTCGATTTTATCGTACAAAGATTTTTTGATGTCCATGCGTTCGACAATCGCTTCGATGATTAAATCCACTTCGAGTAATTTTTCTAAATCGGTTTCGTAATTGGCAGGTTCTATCAGTTGTGTCACCGATTTATAACCCAAAGGCGCGGGTTTTGCCTTGCCCAACATTTTGATGGCTTTGTTGATAATTGCATTTTTGTCTTTGCCTTCACTTGGCAAGTCAAAAAGGATGACCGGAATGCCTGCATTGGCAAAATGGGCAGCAATTTGTGCTCCCATAACGCCAGCACCAAGTATGGCGGCTTTTCTCACAGTGTAGTTATTTTTCATAATTGTTTCCAAAATGGTTAGTTAATTTGATTTCCAAGATGCTTATGTAAGCCTCTCGCAGTTGTTCTGATTGTTCGACGCTAAGGATGCCTGCTGCCAAACAACGGTTGATTAAAAGTTCGTAATTGTCAGTGGTTACGGGTGTCCCTGTTGCATTGGTTACGGCAATTTCAGCAGAAGCTGCCTGATTTAAATTTTGTTTTGCTTGGTATATTTTCTTTAAAAAAGGGGAATAATGGCTAAATGGACTACTGCTGTTTCCATCTGATTGGCATATTTCTTCAATATTGTTGTGTATGGGCTTGTTGGCATTAATAAAATGATAAGGTCGCCCTGTTGGGAATAATAGCAGTTTGATTAACAGGGTTGGAATGCGATTGAATGCTAAGTTTATGGTATTTTTCAGTGCATTTTGAGAGGCGTATAACTCATTCTTCAAGGTGAGTTTGGCTAACCTTTTTGTATGCTTGTTGTCACTGCTTGAAACATAGTAATCATAAAGTCCAATGGTGGATACAATGTGTTGAATGCAATTACCAAGATGGCTGGCAAAACTGGTGTTGATTTTGTGTTTAAATGTCCAGTTAATAAGCGTAATATCGGATAAAAAAGCAAAGCTACAACTCATGCGCTTAATCATGTATTTGTATTTGTTCTTTTGAAAAAATAATCGCCCAACAAAGGATGTTCGTAATGAATAAAGCCAGACTTTACTCAGGTTTTGTAGAATATAACCAACGTGTTTAACAATTAACTGATCAAATGCTTTTGCTGAACTTTTATTTGTTGGGTTCATCAATAATTCCACTTCTTGAGAATAATAAGGGTGGCAAGCCAAAGAAGCTTTTTTAATTAATGGCAATTGATTGATTTCATGGCTCATGCCATCAAGTTCAGTTGCTAGGTGGGCGACTTTATAAAAAGAGCGCACCTTGCTTTCGGTTTTGATGTTATGTGAATTTGATCCTAAAATTCCCCGCAATAAGCTCAGTTGGTTCATTGTTTGAGAAATGTGAGTTTCTTTGTTTAAAATTGATGTGAATTTTAGTAAAGGGTCTTCTAAATTATTATGTAAGGCCATTTTGTTAGCGAGCTGCAGTTTTAAGCACTGACTAAATTGCTCATTAAGTTTAGATAAAACCACTCGAAAACTTAAGAGTTGTCTGCCATTTTGTTTTTGCAGGTGAGCAAAGTACCACGAAGTTAAGGTGGCTGTTTTATTGGTTGGAATTGACGTAG
>JALSIL010000006.1 GCA_026990095.1 Lysobacterales bacterium | reverse complement strand
CGCCGACTTCATCTACCGCTATTGGGATGAGTTCAGATAATTTTTTCTTGCCCTGGCTTAAATGGCGATGAATATTTTCAACAATTACCACGGCATCATCTACTAAAATGCCAATGGAAAAAATTAAGGCAAATAAGGATACCCGATTCAAGGTGAATCCATATGCCCAAGAAGCAAACAGTGTCACGGCTAAAGTGATGAAAACGGCCAATCCAACGACAATGGCCTCCTTCCAACCCAAAAAGAAAATAATCAATAACACGACTGAAGCGGTGGCAAACACCAGTTTGGTCATTAATTTTTTGGCCTTGGCATCCGCTGTTTTACCGTAATTTCGAGTAATTTCGACGTGAACATCGTCAGGAATATGAGTTTTTTTCAATTGTTCGCCTGCATTAATCACGGCATTGGCAATATCCACAGCATTAGTGCCTGCCTTTTTGCCAATGGCAATAGTAACAGCTGGGGTAAAGTCAGGGTGTTTCTTGCTGTTATTGCCTTTCCAAGCCTTACCCGCAGTCATCCACACATAAGTTTCTGGCGTATCAGGCCCGTCGGTAATGGTGGCAATATCTGTTAAATAAACGGGTAAGCCATTGCGTACAGCAACAACGAGTTCCTTAATATCATCCACATTGGCAAGTAAAGTTCCCGTTTCAACAGGGGATGTTTGGTTGTTTTGAGTAATATAGCCAGAGTGGGTTGCCATGTTGTTCATTTTTAGGGCATTTTCGATGGCACTAAAGTCTAAATTATAGGCAGATAAATCTTCAGGATTAAGGACAATATGCACCACATGACTTGGGCCACCTGTTGTTTCAACAATACGTGTATTGGGAATGCGTTTGATTTCAGCCTCTAATGCGTGTGCGACTTGTTGCAATTCATAGCTGCCTTTATCTGGATTTTCACTCCATAGTGTTGCCGTCACAATGGGCACGTCATCGATTCCCATCGGTTTAATTAAAGGTTGAGATGCACCAAGTGAGTAGGGAAGCCAATCGCTATTGGATTGAATTTCATTATAAAGGGCAACGATGGCATCTTTGCGTTTAACACCGACTTTAAATTGCACACTAACAATAGACATGCCTGGGCGTGAAACGGAATAGACGTGCTTGATGTTTTCTATTGAATCTAACACTTGCTCAGCAGGGTAGGAAATTAAATTTTCCACCTCTTTAGCACTGGCGCCAGGTAAGGCAATATAGACGTTGGCAAAGGTAACGTCTATTTGGGGCTCTTCTTCTCGTGGTGTGATGAAAATAGCAAATACACCCAATAAAACTGCAACTAACGCAATTAATGGGGTTATCGGGTTGTTTTGAAATTTATCAGCTAATCGTCCTGAAATTGAAAGTTTCATGTTTTAACTCCCTGTTTTTTCAGATAGGGGATTTAGTAGAATTTCTTCATTTTCTGATAAGCCAGAGATAACCTCGATGTTATCGCCATAAGATGAACCCAATTTGATGTGTCTTAATATTTTATTATTGCCACTTTTAACGTAAACCATAGTTAGTTCACTGCGGTGAATCACCGCATTGTGCGGAATAATTATGGTGTTTTTTTCACCCACTTTTAAAGCGACTTTAACTGTCATGCCTGGAAATAATGAAGTTTCACCAGTTTCTAAATCTATGCGAGTTTTAAAAGTTCGAGACAGTCGGTCAGCATAAGGAAAAACAGTAATATTCTTAGGAGTGAATTGTTTGCCATTAATGATGACTTTAGCTCGTGGATTGGCTTTGGCTTGATTAATTATTTTTTCTGGAATATAGGTGACAACGCGAAGTTTATTTAAACTTAAGCCTTCCATAATAGGTGTGCCAGGGCTAACCACTTCACCTTGTTCAACAAAACGTTTGGTGACAATGCCATCATAGGGTGCACTAATTACGGTGTATTCTTGTTGTTTTTTCGCACTGACAACTGCAGATTGTGCAGCTTTATAACGTGCCTCTAAGGCGTTTTTATTAGATAGAGCTTGATCTAATTGACTTTTAGCCACAAGTTTTTTAGCATAAATATCTTTGATGCGTTCATAATCGGTCAGGGCTTGCTCAAATGCAATTTTTGCCGCTTTTGCATTCGATAAAGCTTGATTTAGTGCCGCCTTTTGTTCGGCATTGGTAAATTCTACAAGAATCGACCCTTTGGCTACAAAGTCATCCACATCGTAATGCAATTTTTCCACACGTCCTGCTGTTTGTGATGATACAGTGGCTTTATTAACGGCTTCTACCTCACCATTAAGTTGTCTGTAACTATCAACCGTTTCAATCTTAGTTTGATGCCATTGTGCATTTGATACCGTCTGTACAAGGGTTAAAATTAATAGTGCAATTGTTTTCATAGCCTGCTCTTTTGAGTAATATATTAGAAGATGCTAATATAGCGATATATTAAGAAAATTCAAGTCGATTGTAACATAAGCGTAAAAATTATAGAAAATATTTAGAATTGTTGTACGATAGGGATTTAATTACCAACAATATTAAGTTTAATGAATACTGAAATAAAGAATAAAGTGCTTCGCGATTTATCGGATTTAATTGTGAAAAATTCGCAAGCAATTTTAACTGCAAATCAGATTGATTTATCGACTTGCTCTCAAGACGATGAAGCACTGTATGATCGATTAAAAGTTAATGATGCCAAAATAAAAGGCATGCAACTATCTGTGCTAAAAGTTAAACAAAAGAATGACCCTGAAGGGCAGGTATTGTATCGTTATAAAAAAGAACCAAATTTGATAATCGAAAATAGGGTTGTGCCTTTTGGAACAATATTAATTATTTATGAGTCTCGACCCGATGTTACTATAGAAGCAGCCATAACAGCTTTCAAAGCAGGGAATAGAATTTTACTCAAAGGGGGAAAGGAAGCGAGAAATACCAATTTAGTATTAACAGATTTATGGCAAAAAGCCTTAGAGAAAAATGGTCAAGATAAAGACATTGTTCAATACTTAGATTATGACCGTCAGCAAACACAAGAATTAATTCAAAGTAAAGAACTTAAAATAGATGTCATCATTCCTCGGGGAGGAGAGCAATTAATTAATTCTATACGTGAAAATACCGATATTCCAATGATAATATCGGGTCGAGGGAATAACTTCATGTACATAGATGAAAATGCTGATTTTGATATGGCAATTAAAATAATACTTGATGGTAAAACGCGAATCAGTGTCTGCAATGCTTTGGATAAAGTTTATATTCACCCGTCTCACGCAGCTGATAAATTGCAAAAATTAATTGCAGCATTGAATAACAATCAAATTGAAATAGTTGCAGATGATGCCATAGCCACATTAAATAACAGAATAAAACCAATAAAAAATAACAAGGTCTTTTATGAAGAATTTTTAGCCAGTAAAATATTATTGGCACAAGTTGACAGCATGGAGCAGGCTATTGTTGGAATTAATCAGTATTCAGGCGGGCATTCGGCAGTTATTATCACCAATGATAAAATAAAAGCACAGCAATTTCAACACTCGGTGGATTGTGCAGCAGTCTATCACAATGCCTCCACACGTTATACCGATGGCGGTGAGTTTGGTTTAGGTGCAGAAATTGCTATAAGCACCCAAAAACTGCATTTTCGAGGACCTGTTGGGCTTAACGAATTGGTTACAAATAAGTGGTTTATTTCGGGAAACGGTAATGTTCGTGGGTGATTTATGAAAAAAACCTTAATTCTTAAAATTGGTTCATCAACTTTAACCGCAGGTTCAAACCGCATTTCCCGTGGCAAAATTGAGGACATAGCGCGTCAATTAGTGCGACTTCGCCAAGATTATAATATCGCTATTGTTTCTTCAGGAGCCATTGCCACGGCTCAACATTTTATTGCTGTCAATAAGTGGAAAAAATCCGAATCAAAACAAGCACTTGCTGCGATTGGGCAACCCATTTTAATGCAAATTTACAACCAGATATTTCGTGACTTTGGATTGCCTATGGCACAATGTTTAGTTACTTACAGAGATTTTGATAACCCAGAAGCACAAGATAATATATTAAACACACTCTCTGATTTATTTGAAAACGATTTTATTCCAATCATCAATGAAAATGATACTATTGCTATTGATGAACTGGTTTTTGGTGATAATGATAAACTGTCTGCCTATGTTGCCAACTTACTCAAAGCTGATTTACTCATGCTTGCCTCAGATATTGATGGTTTATTTGATAAAAATCCACAAAAGTATGAAGATGCACAATTAATACCCGAAATAACTGAGATAAGCCTTTGCATGCAATACATCGATGAAAACACAAACAATAAACTTGGTACCGGTGGCATGACCTCTAAGATTCAGGCTGCTGAAATATGTTCTCGAGCCAAAACTCAGATGTGGATAGTTAACGGTGGGAAAAGAAATTTCATACTTGATTCAATTAACTATAAAACGGCTCATACAAGGTTTGTTTTTTAATTGGCAAAGCAAACCGTTCTTTGCATTTAAATTGAAATTGTAAGAAGTTGTCTAATCATGTATAATAACCATATAAAAAGAATCCCTGCACAGCGATTAATGGAAATAAAATAACTGAAAAGAGCATAAAAATGAGTGAAGAACCTGTTAAATACGACCCAAAAAAATCAGAGAAAAAACACCCGATTTTACGTTCATGGCTTTATTATATTCTCGCTGTATTATTGCTTTACTTGTCTTATAAATTCTTGTTAGGCTTAGAACATGCAGGAATTATAGATAGCCGAAAAAATAAAGGGTGGGTACTTGTTCTCGTTGGTATTTATCTCATACTTGGCATCGCCCTTAATATATTAATAACAAGAAAATTAATGGATGAACAATACATCGAATACCACCAGTTTTCTAATACGATTGGTAACATATTCAGAGATAAAATTAGCTTTATGCTTTTTTGGGTATTTAAGTACCCAATCCTTTTAGTGCAAATAGCTGCAATCCAAAGGTTTTAAGAAAGGATAAAAGTTACGGGAGAGCATCCTTTTAGGTGAGTTTGTTTTTTTTAATTGTCAAAATACCCTGTTTTTCTGGAGCCTTCAAAATCTTCGTGAATGTCTTCTAAGGCAATTGTAAAACCTGTTTTCATTTCTTTTATAAAGCGTTTGAGTGCGTGTTCGACACAGGGAAAGGCAATATTATCCCAGGGAATATCCTTGGGATAATAAAGTTTCACATCCAAGCTTTCGGTGGTGGCTGTGAAGTGTTTACCATCTAACTGTGCTCTAAAAATGGTATAAACCTGTGAGTTGCTAATGGTGTTGTAGACGCCAAACAACTCGACATTCTTAAGTTTTGCTTCGGTTTCTTCAAAGCATTCTCTTGCGGCGCCAACTTGTAGCGTTTCATCCAGCTCCATAAATCCAGCAGGTATAGTCCAAGTTCCATAACGTGGCTGGATTGCACGTTTAGCCAATAATATCTGACCCTCGTGTTCAACAATCACACCCGTTATAATTTTTGGGTTTTGATAATGAATAGCCTTACATTGAGTGCAAACAGCGCGTTTATGGTCATCGGATGCTGGGATTTTATATTTCACTTTGGCACCGCAATAATTGCAAAATTTTATTTTCATTTCTTTTGCTTAATCTCCCTCTTCTTCGATACGCGCCAATCGGACTCCACGTTCGTCTTTTATTAATTGCATGGAATCTAAATGGCTGTTTTCTTCCTCAACGATAACATTTGAAACAATGTTCTCAGGTGTTGCCGTTGTTGATTTTTGATTCTCAGGGTTGAAATGTATGATTTGTTTCCAACAGCGAGTAATATTATCTCCAAATATCAAGACTAAATCATTTTCATTTGCGGTTGATAAGGCGTGTTCTACGGCTTTAGTCTCATCGGCAATTATCTGAATTTTGTTTTCTGCAACACCTGAGTCTAATAACTGTTGTTGCAACATCAAAGGCACTTCGCGCTCATCACGTCCACGGCGGTTATCATCGGCTTTTAAAATGTAATTGTCAAAATGCCCTGCAGCTTCTGCAGCGATGGCTTTGATGTCTTCATCGCGTCTATCACCTGGAGCCGCTAAGACAACCGTTTTTTCACCGTTAACTTCAAATCGGTCGATGGTTTGGCAAACCACTTTAATGGCGGCTTGGTTATGACCGTAATCCAGTATAACTTTGTAAGGATGTTCATCGTATTGATTCATGCGTCCTGGGGCTTGGAAGAAGGTGGCATCAAAGGTTCGCAGTCCATGCCTAATTTCATCCAAATCTTTTTTCATGGCATAGGCAAGAGCAGCAGCAAACATGGCATTTTGTACATTGTGGGTGGCTTTACCTTCAATGGTTGCAGGAATTAAGTGCGTCCACAACAAAGGAATGTGTGTGCCATTATCGTAAATAGTAATCATATCGCCATTGATGCCTTGTTCAAGCACAAACGCCATGCCACCGTGTTTAATGTGTTCTTTTACCAGTTGGTGACCTGGATTCATGGTGACATAACAGACTTTTTCTGCTTGGGTATGATCTGCCATTTTCAGGCATAATTGATCATCGGCATTAAGCACGGCAACATCTTTTGCGACTTCTACAACAACACGTTTGGCTTCGGCTAATTGTTCTAAGGTGTTGATTCCTCGTATTCCTAAATGATCCGATGAAATGTTCAAACAAGCTGAAACATTGGTTGCGTTATAGCCTAGTCCAGCACGAACAATGCCGCCTCTAGCGGTTTCTAAAACGGCAATATCGACTGTTGGGTCACGCAAAACAATATGTGATGCCATGGGGCCTGTCATGTCACCTTTTACGGTTAATCGCCCATCAATATAGACACCTTCAGTTGCCGTATTGCCAACTATATGTCCGCACGTTTTTAAAATGTGTGAGAGCATTCGTGCCGTGGTTGTTTTGCCGTTTGTTCCTGTAATTGCAGCGATAGGGATGCGACTTGGCGTGCCTTCAGGGAATAACATGTCGATGACCTTGCCGGCTACGTCTCGGGGTTTTCCTTCTGAGGGTGCTACGTGCATTCTAAAACCGGGTGCGGCATTGACTTCACAAATACCACCGCCAATATCTTTGTAAGATTGAGATATATCATCGGTTAAGAAATCAACACCACCAACATCCAAACCAACGGCTAAAACAG
>JALSIL010000005.1 GCA_026990095.1 Lysobacterales bacterium | reverse complement strand
AAGTATGTTATACAAGGAGCCGTTGAGTTACGTTACCCAACGGGACGGGTTAAAGTGGTCAAAGACACGTCTTTACAGTCTTTTTATCCAATTGGTGATGTCAATACCAGTAAAAAATTAGAGTCTAAGGTTCTGTCACCTACTGCTAAGGTGATGATGATTAATTCAATTTTTCTTGACCACTTTATGGTTTGGAATGATTTGTTTCAACAATCGGATCAAAATTCACCCTTAAGAGGTCATCAATCCTATAAGTGGGTTGTTGGTTTATTAAATTCTAAAGCGGTGCAAATGTTACCGCGTGGACATGTTGATCAAATATTTAAAAACCTTGAACCCGTTAGCGTTTCTTTAGGAGATGAAATTATTACCGAAGGCGATTCGGGAGACTATTGTTATATCATCATTAAGGGTTCGGTAGAAGTTTTCAAATGCGAAGCGGAGGGTGAAATATTGGTTGCCACTTTGGATGAAGGATCTTTATTTGGTGAGCATGCATTGGTGAGTCAAGAACCACGCACGGCTTCTGTGCGCATGATGAGCGATGGATTGTTGATGCGTTTAATAGGCGAGAAATTTTCATCATTGCTAAAAAGTCATGTAGTTAGGTGGTTAACAGCAGATGCCTCTTATGACATGATAGTCGAAGGAGCCACATTGCTCGATGTGCGTGAACAAGAGGAATTTGATAATCTTGGATTCCAAGGAAGTGTGCATATTTCGATGGATAAAATCAGAGAGCAATGTGCACAAAAGCTCGATAAGAACAAACCTGTTATCACCTGTTCAAATACGGGCATGAGGTGTGCATCAGCGGCTTTTTTATTGGCAACTCTGGGCTACGATGTGTACAGCATGCAAGGCGGAATTATGGGTTTGCTTAAGCTAGTAGAAAATAAATTGGATTAGTAAATTAAGGTCAACCTCTAATCTTTGGTGTGCAAATCCTTCATGGCCTTTTCTAGTTTACCATCCAATAAATCGGGCAAAATGGCAATGCTTTTATCCAGACAGTGCACAATACTTATTTCATCTTCAGTACTAGCACGATTTAATACCCATGAGACAACTTTGCTCTTATCCCCAGGATGTCCAATACCCAATCTTAATCGGTAAAATTCTTTAGAGCCAGTGGCTGCAATTATGTCTCTTAGCCCATTATGTCCACCATGACCACCACCTTTTTTAAGTTTGGCTGTGCCAGCAGGTAAGTCCAATTCATCGTAGACAACCAATGTTTCATCAATTTTTATTTTGTAAAAATTAAGTATGCTAGCTACTGATTTTCCCGACAAATTCATGTATGTTTGGGGTTTTAGTAACCACACAGAGTGGCCGAACAAACTTCCTTTAGCAGCAAGCCCATAAAATTTGTTATTATCTTTGAGTGTGAGATTTTGATTCTCAGCTAAGGTGTCAATAAACAAAAAGCCAACATTATGGCGTGTTTTTTCGTATTTTTGACCTGGATTACCAAGCCCGACTATGAGTTTAATAGAGTTCATGTTTTTCATTTTAACAAAAAAGCCTCACTATTTGAGGCTTTTTTGATTTCTTAAGGAAGAAGTTGAACTATTCTTCAGTTTTTTCTTCTTCAGTGGTTTCAACAGCTTCTTCAGTTGACTCTTCGGTTGCTATGGCAACTACGTGAGTTGTGGATATAACCACTTCGTCGTGTTCGGCTTCATCGCCATGACTAAAGGCTGTTAGAGTAACACCTTTAGGTAATTTAATGTCGCTTAATCTCACAATGTCACCATCTTTGAAGTCAGCAATATCAATTTCGATGTACTCAGGTAAGTTGGCAGGTAAACACGCCACTTCTACTTCAGTGATTTGATGCGCAATAATGATGCCCGCAGTTTTGGCTGCAGGAGATTCATCTTCGTTCAAGAAATGCAACGGGATATTCATGTGTAATTCTTCATTGTCACTAATGCGTTGGAAATCCATGTGCATGATAATAGGCTTAGATGGATGACGTTGCATATCGCGTAAAATGACTTTTTGACGTTTGCCACCGTCGGCACTTAATTCTAAAATACTGGTGAAAAAAGCTTCATCTTCAATAAATTTTAGCACTTTATGGTGCTCAATACTAACCGCACGAGGGTCTTTTCCTGCACCATAAATAATTCCTGGGATTCTGTTTGTGCGACGTAGGCGGCGGCTCGCACCTTTCCCTAAATCATCACGTAATTCTGCATTTACTTTAAAAATAGCCATGTGCTATTCTCCTTTCTTTAGTTAATTTACTCAATTATTTGAGTTTAAAATATGTTTTACTTTGCGACCAAGTAAAACGGTTATTTTAGAATTCACGAGTGGATTCTAAATTTAGTCAACATACATTTCGCTGACGGATTCTTTGTTGGCAATTCTTCTGATGGTTTCAGCAAGCATTTCTGCCACACCTAGTTGCCTTACTTTTTTGCATTTTTTAGCATTTTCATTCAAAGGAATGGTGTCCGTTACCACCACCTCTTTTAAAGCGGATTCATTAATGTTGTCAATAGCATTGCCCGATAATATGGGGTGAACACAATAAGCAATAACTTCTTTGGCACCTCTTTCCACCAATGCCCCAGAGGCAGCACACAAGGTTCCTGCGGTATCTATCATGTCATCGACAATGATGCAGGTTTTGTTTTCAACCTCTCCGATGATATTCATCACGGTTGCCCTATTGGCTTTTGGTCGCCGTTTGTCAATAATGGCAAGATCTGCACCAATTCTTTTAGCAATAGCACGTGCTCTAACAACACCACCAACATCTGGCGAAACGACTACAACATCGGTTGCATCATAACGACACCAAATATCTGCCAACGTCAAAGGCGACGCATAAACATTGTCCACAGGTATATCAAAAAATCCTTGTATTTGATCGGCATGTAAATCAATGGTTAATACCCGATCTGTTCCAACGGCTGCTATCATCTTGGCAGCTACTTTTGCTGTTATTGGTACACGCGAAGACCGTGGTCTTCTGTCCTGTCTTGCATAACCAAAATACGGCATAACGGCAGTGACCGAGTTACATGATGCGCGTTTAACAGCATCAACCATCACCAATAATTCCATAAAATTATCTGCCGTTGGTATGCATGTTGGCTGAATTATATAGATGTCTTGTCCACGAACATTGTCAATGATTTCTACAGCAACTTCTCCGTCACTAAATCGACCAACATAGGCTTTTCCAAGTGGAATCCCAAGGTGTTTGGCGATATTTTGTGCGAGCATCGGGTTGGCATTGCCCGTAAAAAGTTTTATGCTATTATCAACTATCATTGTGTGGCTCAACGGTGTTTTCGATAAAATCTCGATAAATTTTGCGACATCTTATCACAAAACGCTTTTTTGCATACAAATATGCCCGCAATTAGTTGCGTAATTGCAGGCATCGAATATGGCTGGGACGGCAGGACTCGAACCTGCGAATGCTAGAATCAAAATCTAGTGTCTTACCACTTGACGACGTCCCATCAAATAAGGTCGGGTATTATATACATCTTATTTAGGAAATCAAAGTCTAATTGAGTTTTTTTCATGTTTTTTTGAACGGCATAATTTTGTGAGCCAACTTTTAGGGAGTTTTGCGATAAAATCTTTTGCCTTTTGCTTGCTATCGAATGCTGAAAACAAGGTAGAGCCCGTACCCGACATGTGCATGGATGCAAATTGAGCCGCATGCGAATGCATGGCTTTGACTTCTGGGTAAGTCGATAATACCAATGTTGTGCACGCATTTGACCAATGTTGTTGGTTATTTATATTTGCCGTGTTTATTTTGGGTTGATTGCGACACAAGTCTGGGTGATTAAAGACATCAACAGTGCTAATCTGTGTTTGTGGGAAAATGAGCACAAAATAATAATCCTTTATTGAATAGGTCTGAAATTTTTCGCCGACTCCTGTTGCCCAAGCGGATTGATTGAGAACAAACAACGGGACATCGGCTCCCAGTGTTAAAGCGTATTTTTGTAAATGTTTTTGAGTTAATTTGCATTGCCACAATTCATTTAAGCACCGTAAAGTTGTTCCTGCATTGGAGCTTCCTCCACCAAGTCCTGAGCCTTGAGGGATATTTTTGTGTACACAGATGTTGATGCCTTTGCTTGTTTGTTTATGTGGTTCAAGCATTTTTGCTGCTTTATAAATTAAATTGTCTGTTTTTTTTAAATGACCAAAGTTTCCCTTTATGTCTATTGAAGGTTGACTCTGAAGCGTAAACTCCATTTCGTCGCCCCAATCAAGTAATTGAAAATAGGTTTGCAGGAGGTGATAGCCATCCTCTCTCTGCCCAAGAACCCTTAAAACAAGATTTATTTTAGCTGGACTGAGTATTTTCATCTAATCAACAACCCATTTGTAAATAATTAACTTAACTTTATAAGGGGGTTTGCTGGCTAATATTTTTTTTGGCATAAGACCATTGGCTGTTTGAATCCATTTACTGTAAGAAATTGTCCAGCCATTATCGTGTATTGCATCAATGCTTTGGTGGTGCGGTGCCATTTTTTCATTGGTTTTATAGCCCCTCAACCAGTAACTTAAGCTATCCCAGGGAAAATCCCACCCCAGTTCCTGACTAACCAATGCTTGTGCGTTGTTTGAATAAATAGGGCTATGTCTGCTTGAAAGCAGTTCGGCTTTATCCTGGTCTTGTTTGACCTCCCAACTGCCTTGACCAAGAGGGGCTTTAAATTTGGCATGAATATTCGTGTTGTTAACGGCATAGGTGATTTTTCCTGAACCGTTTTTTTGACCATTTGATAAGGAAAACTTGCCAGTAATTGACCAATTTTTTAGACTGGTTTGTTTAAAAGTCGTTTGTTTGGTTTTTTTTTGCGTACTCATGCATGAAGTGAGTAAAGCGTACAATGTGGCAAAAAATAAAAGTCGAGTCATTTTAAGGTGAATTGTTGCATGAAATTTTAATGCGGTAATTGTAACACATTAAAATATATGGTTGGCTAGCATAAATGCAATTGTTTGTTTAAAACGAACGTTTGAGGTAATTTGGTTAAAAAGGTAAAAATTAGGGTTTTTATAGACATTTGCTGATTTTTTCGGCACAATCGTGTTTTTTAGTAGCACGATTGCGTACTTTTATATGAATATTTCCGTTTTAAATGGTCCGAATTTAAATTTGTTAGGTCAAAGAGAGCCAGAGATTTATGGTTCTACCACTTTGGATGATATTCAAACACGAATGCTTAATTATATAAATGACAATTCTGTTGTTTTGGAGTTTATGCAATCGAACAAAGAGCATGAATTGGTTGAAGTGATTCAGTCGGTAATGGGCAAAGAAAACCAATTTATTATAATCAATCCTGCTGCTTTTACACACACATCTGTTGCCATACGCGATGCTTTGCAAGCAACAAAGATTCCATTTATTGAAGTTCATTTGTCAAATATCTATGCACGAGAGGATTTTAGAAAAAAGTCTTACTTTTCAGATATTGCCATGGGAACTATTTCAGGTTTGGGAGCTAATGGGTATTTATTGGCTCTTAATCATTTATTAACTTTAAAGAAATAATCTAACAAACGGGGACGCACGTGGATATTAGAAAAATCAAAAAACTCATTGAACTTCTTGAAAGTTCATCCTTAACAGAACTTGAAATTATTGAAGGCGAAGAGTCGGTTAAGTTATCCCGCCAAACACAAGTGATGCCAGCAAACACGGTTACGGCTCCAGCACCTACCGCGACACCACCGATTGCACTAACAGAAAGTAAACCACAAGCTGAATCTGCACCTATAGCCAATGAAGAGGGTAATGTTCAACGTTCGCCAATGGTTGGGACATTTTATAATGCTTCGTCACCTGAGGCAGAGCCGTATGTAAAAGTGGGTCAGAAAGTTAAAGCTGGTGATACCTTGTGTATAGTCGAAGCGATGAAGATGTTTAATCAAATCGAATCAGAATTTGAAGGCACGGTGACGAAAGTATTGGTTGAGAATGGTCAACCAATTGAATTTGATGAACCTTTGTTCGTAATTAGTTAGGGAATACGCTTATGTTTTCAAAAGTAGTTATTGCCAATCGCGGTGAAATCGCGCTGAGGATATTGCGTGCGTGTCATACCATGGGAATTAAAACGGTAGCGGTTCACTCAACGGCAGATAGAAACCAAAAGCATGTTGGCATGGCGGATGAGTCTGTTTGTATCGGACCACCACCATCGCTGGATAGTTATTTGGATATTCCAAAAATCATAGCAGCTGCCGAAGTGACCGATGCACAAGCCATTCATCCAGGTTATGGTTTTTTAGCAGAAAATGCTGATTTTGCAGAACAGGTGGAAAATTCAGGATTTACTTTTATCGGACCAAGAGCAGAAACCATTCGATTAATGGGTGATAAGGTCGCTGCAATTGATGCCATGAAAGCCTCTGGGGTGCCTTGTGTTCCAGGTTCTGGCGGACCTTTAGGTGATGATGCTGAAAAGAATTTAAAAATTGCCAATAAAATTGGTTATCCCATTATTATTAAAGCTGCCTCTGGAGGAGGCGGGCGTGGAATGCGAGTTGTGCACACCGATGCAGCACTTAACAATGCCATAAAAATGACCCAAACCGAAGCGGCAGCCGCTTTTGGTGATGGCACGGTTTATATGGAAAAGTATTTGCAAAATCCGCGCCATATTGAAATTCAAGTGTTATCGGATAAACACGGCAATGCGATTCATTTAGGTGAGCGGGATTGTTCTATGCAACGCCGCCACCAAAAAGTGGTTGAAGAAGCACCGGCTCCAGGTATTACAGCTGAACAGCGTGAAAAAATTGGAGCGGTGTGCGTAGATGCCTGTAAGCGCATCAAATATGAAGGGGCTGGTACTTTTGAGTTTTTATACGATGACGGAGAATTTTATTTCATCGAGATGAATACGCGTATTCAAGTTGAGCATCCGGTAACCGAGGCTATAACTGGTGTTGATTTAATCAAGCAACAGTTATTAATTGCATCGGGTGAACCCTTGCAAATCACTCAAAAAGATATTCGCATTACAGGTCACGCGATTGAATGCCGCTTGAATGCTGAAGATTCTAAAACTTTTATGCCATCACCTGGTTTAATTGAAATTTTTCATGCCCCAGGTG
>JALSIL010000004.1 GCA_026990095.1 Lysobacterales bacterium | reverse complement strand
TGTTATTTTCTAACATATAAACATTGATGCCATGACCACTTTCTTGTGGATTGTACCAAAGAGCTGAGTAACCCGAACTAAGTATTGCTGATGCGGCTTTTGGTGCAGGTGGAATTACTGTGGTTCCATTTGCATTACAATTCAATCCAAGTGTGTTAATTAAACGCGATACGGAGACCTCTCCAGCAGAGAAACCATTATTAGCAACTGGATACCATTTGAACAAACCCGTATCGCAGCCTGAAAAACTCAACTCAAAAGTTCCCCAGTTTGTAGAGTCCACATCAGCTGAATTAAAATTAGGCGGGAAGGCAGATCCTTGGTGTTGCGTGACATCCAATGTTGCAATTGTCCCATCGTGAGTTCCAAGCCCGAGCAACCATAAGGGTTTTCCTGCATCATCGTACACATACCAAATAACGATAATTCGATTGTTTTCCAGCAAATAAACATTGATTCCATGTCCGCTTTGCTCTGGATTATACCAAAGTGCCGTGTGTGCATCTTGAATCGGTACCGTGACAGATTGTGCGAAATTTAATGAAGGGATACTTAAAGCGGTAAAAAAAATGATAGATAAAATTACTTTTTTCATGTCAAAACTCATAGGTTATTCTAATGTACTTTAATGAATTAGAATAACCATGAATGAAAATCAATCGGAAAAACTTAAAAGCAATTTAATCCCAGCGGTATAAAAAACTCATGTTAGGAGTTAATGGTAACCATTGGTGCTTATCGGCTTGCAATTCATTATTTTCTAAGGAATAGTTAATGCAACAAATATTAAACCTGTTGGTTAAATTATTCACCTGAAAACTCACACGTGCCATTCCCGAATAAATTTTAAAGTCTTTAGATAATTTCACATCCACTTCGACATGCGGTTTATACCTGGCTTCATTGCGAGCCCCGAGTTGGTAACCACTTTGAGTCAATACAATTTCAGTTCGAGGCCAACCCGAATGGTAGTTGCTGGCAATATTGAGGTACCAGGATTTTATCGGCATATGCACACTGAATTTTACGGCTTGGTGCTGATCCCAGCTTCGGGAATGGTAAACATCATCAAACTCATCTTCGATGTCGGAGAAAGTGTAATTCGCCAACCATTTAACATCACCATAACGTCCTTTAAGTGTAAGCTCTGCTCCTGTTGCGTAGCTGTCATCGGGTTTAATCTCCAGACGGTCAAAATACAAATCGGGTACGATATGCAGTTCGTTAAAAATATTTTCAAAATAAGGTTGGGTTTGTGAGTATTCTTTTTTATACACTTCTATGCGCAGATTCATGTTATTTTCGAATGTTTTGTTAAATTCAAAAACAGCCATGTCAGCTGAGGTTAAGTCATGGTATTCGGGTTCTTCATCTTCTAAATAGATTTCATCAATGTATTGCGATTGTTGGTGGCGACCTAAGCCAAATCTAAAAACAGTACTGTCATTATAAAAATAACTGGCATTTAATCGTGGGCTTTTGACATCGTGTTTTATCCACTCTTTGCGTTCAAAATGATAACCTAAGTCAACGATAAAATTATCTTTTAGGCGATAACGGGCATTAAAAAATACATTGTAAGCAAAACCCTTGTTGTCAAAATCAAAGTGCCTATCAATGTCTCTTTCCAGCCCAAGTTGTTCTACAAGTGGACCAAAATGACGAATATTACGTGTTGAACTGATTTGTGTTTTTTCGTTATAGGTTTCAAAACCAAAACTAAGACTCAAATCATCCTTAATATTTGAGGTCTGATTATATTTGATGCCATAAAATGAAGTGTCGGTGGTTTCATACAAACTGGCATCCGAATGCACATCACGCAACAATCCAAAACGGGTTTTTGATGCGGTGTTGTAGTAAATTTGGATGTTGCGATTGGTCGTGTCGGTTTGTTGGTTCCACTGTGCCCACATATTAAGGTCACGGTGGTTGGATTCGGCTTTTTCGGCATCTTGCGGGCGAGGCAATTCCCCAACCTCAAAGGTAATATCATCACTTGCCATTAAAAGATGCTGTGAAGCCTGCCACTGACTATTGATGTCTTGGCTTAACTTAATATACAAATCATGAACATCAGGGTCAAGATAACCTTCATCAACAAGTCTTTCATCAACCACATTTAAGCTGGTTCTTATTGAAACTAAACTTTGGCGAGAATAATCCTGGTTATGGTTGCGATAGGTATAATATGCACTGACAAAGTCGGCTCCAACTTCATGCTTAGATTTATTAACATTATCGCCACTTTGTGCCGATAATACCGAACTTAATCGTCCGCCGTATTGTACGGGGAAAATACCCGTGAAAAAATCAAGGTTGTCCACTACACTTTGGTTAATGGTTGAATACAGTGAAAAAAAGTGATTGAAATGATAAGGATTGCGAAGCACGTAATTATCAAATAAAATCAGCGATTCGTTTTCATGCCCACCACGGGTGCGGTATCGTCCACTTAAACCAGTTGTCGAATTACCTGCCAAATCCGATACCGAACGCAAAGGGTCATTGTTTAAGGAAACCGAGCCTTCAATGTCTTCACGCAAAATAGCGTGTTGGGAAGCATTGGGGTTGGTTAAGTTAAACAGGCTAGCGGTAACAATGATTCTATCTAAACTGATGGGTTTTCGAGTCAAATTCACCTGTAAAGCCTGGTAATCGCCTTGATTAAGTTTTAAATCTACTTTTTTTGAAAAATAACCTGCCGAAGCAATAATGACCGAAGTTGCTTGTGTATCAATATCGTAAAATGTCACGAAACCATCGGTAAATAGCTGTAACTCACCGCCTGCTAGCTTGGCTTTAACTTGGTTGATTTTTTTTTGTTGCTCTGCATCACGAACTTCAACAATTAAACCAGTCTTAGCAGGTAAATTCTGGTGTGCACGAGGTTTGATAACGTATATTTTATTTTTTTCCACTTCAAAAAGAATAAAATCTATGTTGGCAAGCGATTGATTTAATGAGTCAATTGATTGCTCGCTCGCCTCTATCGTGGTTTTTAAGTGCGTGTTAGTGACGTAATCACTGCTGTAAAAAATATTAATCCCTGTTTTTTTAAAGTCATCTATCCATTGCGAAAGATTTTGTGATTTCGCATAAGAATTTAAAAACACCACGAATAAGATGGGCAGCAACCATAACTTTCTATGCATTAATTATAAAAGTGTAACCTAAGGATTGATGGTTAATATACCTTGATTAATTTGAAAATCAAATTTTGTGCTTAAAAACACGGTTTTTAATAGTTGTTTATCACTTAATTGAGCAAAATCACCAACCAATTTGACTTGTCTGGCTTTGTGTTCTTGCCTGTTCCAGTTTATCTCCAGACCATTTTCATGTGCATAATTTGTGACAAAATCTGCCAAATTCTTGTGGTTAAGCACAAAGGGTTTGAGGGCTTTTTTAGTCCAGTCCCATTGGCCATCATAAGCGGTTATTTGGGTTTTCTGAAATTGTCCTTGTTGATTAATTTCCAATAATTCCCCTTTGCTTAAGATGGTTTCTACTGCATCGGATGCCAGTTTGACCAAACCATTGCGAACTTTTATAACAAGCTCCTTGTCATCGACCGACACCGCATAACGAGTGCCAATGTGTTCAACCATGCCAAATTGGGTTTTAATCACCAACGGATTGGATTTTTTGGTATCGGCATCGTGGTAAATTTCGCCTTTGAGCAAATTAATTTGATTTATTGAATCAAGGTGCAAAACCGTGTTGGCATTCAGTCTGATTTGGCTTTGGTCACTTAAGGCAAAATTGACAAAGCTCGCATCAGTGGTTTTAATCCACTGCCCTGTTTGCAATGCAGTTTGTGTGCCTAGAGGCTGCCAATCCAATTGATTAGTGGAGACTGAAACCGCTCCTTGAGCAAACAACACTTCGCCAATATTTACTGGGTTTGAATGCAGAAAATTGCCTTTGACCAGCAACAAAACTGCCGCCAATGCCACAAAACTTGCCGCCATACGCATCAGGGATAAACGTGTGCGTCGAGTTTTTTGTTTATGCACTGAGGCATGCCAATGGGCTTTAACGTTGGCTTGTGCTTTTTTCATCATCAATTCATCAGGTGCTTCTCGTTTACCAAAAGTGCTGATTAATTCTTCAATGTTTTGAGAGTTTAGTTTCGTTTTCATGATTTATATCTTCCACGTTCCTGATTGGGTGGTTTGTATTTTTTGGTTTTTTTCAATCGATTGCATAACCGCTTTAAAAGCTTTTCGTGCCCGTGCCAATGAGGATTGTACGCTAATCATGCTGGTGTTGGTTTTTTCTGCAATTTGGGCAACCGATAAATGTTCTACGTATTTCATTTCCAACAAATCACCGTAATTATTGGGTAAATTATCCATCACTTCGGCGATGAGTTGCCCTAAGTTTTGCGATTCACTCACCTTTTCTGGCTGTTGATTTTCGCTGATGGCAACGGTATCAAGTACATCTCTAACCTCTTGCGTATCAGCCATTGGCACAACCACTTTACCTCGGCGTTTTTCTTTAACAAAATGCGCATGGATTAGAGAGCGACTGATTTGGCACATCCAGGTAAATAAGGCGGCTTCCCCTCGGAAGCTGGACATGTTATCAATAGCCTTACACATGGTTTGTTGGGCAAAATCATCGGATAAATCCCGATTGCCATCCACTCGACTCATTATAAAACGAAACAAGCGAGGGTAATAATCGGTAAAAAACTGATTAAAAACCACCTCATTGCCATCAATTATGGCATTGGCTAGTTCTAAATCAATATGTGCTTTGGTTTTTATCATTGTTTATTAAATATAAATTGCTATTAATTGCTGCTTTACGAGTTAGAGAACTGTGTCACA
>JALSIL010000003.1 GCA_026990095.1 Lysobacterales bacterium | reverse complement strand
TCATTGAAATAGGCTTTAATTTCAGTGCGCTTTTCATCAGGATTGCCTGCATTAATGGTGGGAGTTTTTGATATTTCCATAACTGGGTTTTATAGTAAAAAAAGACTTGACCATTATACATGCAATTTGCTTTCACTCAAATGCACTTTTTTATTGTCTGTGTTAAGATGCATCGCAATTAAACATTGACAAGATTAAGTGCAAAAAGATTACCTATTTCACCACCGCAACTCACCACTTTTATTTTCAATACCTCATGATGGCAGTGATATACCTGGTGATATAGCGGATAATATGTACGAATTTGCTTTGAGTTCACCTGATCGGGACTTTTTTGTGTCTCAGCTCTTTAGTTTTGCCAAAGATTTCGATATTAGCTTACTTAAAACAAATATTTCACGTTATGTTATAGACATGAATCGACCTGCGGATAATACGCCCTTATATCCAGGTCAATCTGGAACACAATTGTGTCCAACGACCAGCTTTAACGAGCAAGAGTTGTACAAATCAAGACCAGATAAAGCAGAAATCAAAAGAAGAACCGAACAATACTGGCAGCCCTACCACCAAATCATCCAAGACAAGTTAGAGCTTATAAAAGCCGAACACGGTTTTGCTATTTTGATTGATTGCCACAGCATCAAATCGCACGTTCCACGTTTTTTTAAAGGGCAATTGCCTGACATTAATATTGGCACGAACAGTGGCGCAAGTTGTTCACAAGAAATTGCAGATAAATTTGAAACCGTATTAAAGCAGCAAAACAAATATTCTTATGTCTTTAATGACAGGTTTAAAGGCGGCTACATCACCCGCCATTATGGCAACCCTGAGAATAACATTCACGCCCTTCAAATTGAATTATCTCAAATTAACTACATGGATGAAAGCACCAATCGCTACGATGTTACTAAAGCTGAACAACTCAAAACAGTGTTAATTCGCGCGGTCAATGCTTTATGTTGAAATTTACAGGCATGTCGTTGCGTCGTGGAAAAAAAGAATTATTCAAAGATGTTAACTTAACAATCAACCCGAAAGTCAAAGTCGGCATAACAGGTGCCAATGGTACGGGTAAAACCAGTTTATTTAAATTGATTTTGGGAGAATTGCATTCTGATAATGGTGATTTCCATGTCTCTAAAAAATTGATTCTGGCGCATGTAGCACAAGAAATTGCCAATTCCCAAGAGTCGGCTATTGATTATGTTATTAATGGCGATGCAGAATTCCGTCAATTAGAAAAAGCAATCGCTGATGCAGAGCAAAAAAATGATGCAGGCAAACTGGCTAACCTTTACGATGATATGCAACAAATTGATGGTTATACCGCCACAGCACGAGCTGCAAAGTTACTTAATGGTTTAGGATTCACCACCGAACAAGAAATTAATCCGGTCAATTCATTTTCGGGTGGTTGGCGTATGCGGTTAAATTTAGCTCAAGCTTTAATGTGCCGTTCGGATATTTTATTACTTGATGAACCCACCAATCACTTAGACTTGGAAGCCATTATCTGGCTTGAATCGTGGTTAAAGAAATACCAGGGCATTGTTTTGTTAATTTCGCATGACCGAGACTTTCTTAATGCTGTGTGCAATCAAATTATTAATATTGAACACAATATGCTAACCCAATACACGGGCAATTACGATAGCTTTGAAAAGATAAGAGCAGAAAAGTTGGCCCAACAACAATCACAGTTTGAAGCCCAGCAGCGTCAAATTTCGCACATGAACAAATACATTGAGCGATTTCGTTACCAAGCCACCAAGGCGAAACAGGCACAATCACGAATCAAAGCATTGGAACGCATGGAATTGATTGGTGCGGCTCAATTAGATTCACCTTTTAATTTCAACTTTAAGATTGAAGGTTTTATTCCACAACAATTAGTTAAAATCGAAAAAGCCTCGGCAGGATATGGCAATCTCACTATTTTAGACAATATTTCAACTATGGTTGAAAAAGGTGACAAAATTGGGCTACTTGGATTTAATGGTGCGGGTAAATCAACCTTAATCAAACTAATAGCCCAAGAATTACAACCTCAAAGTGGGGAAATTACTCACGCCAAAGAGTTGAAAATTGGTTATTTTGCCCAACACCAAATTGAACAATTACACCCTGATTACTCCCCAATTGAACACTTAAAAATGCTTGACAAGGAAATCTCGGAACAACAAGCACGCAATTATTTAGGTGGGTTTGATTTTCACAACGACATGACAAAAGAATCCATTACCAATTTCTCGGGTGGTGAAAAAGCACGTTTAGTCCTAGCTTTGATTGTTTATGAAAAACCCAATTTATTACTGCTTGATGAACCGACCAATCATTTAGACATCAAAATGCGTCACGCCATTGCCGTTGCCTTACAAAGTTTTGAAGGAGCCATGATATTGGTTTCGCATGACCGTCACCTGCTTTCAACGGTGACAGACAAACTATTACTGGTTGCCGATGGTAAAGTTAGCAACTTTGACGGCGACTTAACCGATTATTATCAGTGGGCCAATGAAACAAGAAAAAAACGATTGGAAACCACAAATATATCCGAAAAAAATCAAAGTAACAATAAAAAACAACAACGACAAGATGCCGCGCTTATTAGACAACAACAAAAACCTCTGCGTCAAAAGCTTAGATGCCTAGAAAAAGAACTCGCAAAGCTAGAGAAACAAAGCCATAAACACCATGAATTTTTGCATAGTGAGTCAGCCTATGCACCAGAGAATACAGAAAAATTAACGTGCACAAATATAAATTTATCTGAGATTAAAAAACAAATTCAAAAACTGGAAAATGAATGGTTAGAGGTTTCAGAACAACTCGAATTGTAAGTTCATTTAAAATGTAAACCATTGTTAACATATCCCAATCACTAAGACTCTCTTTAAAACATGTGTTATTATACAACAATGAGAGATAAAATTTTTATAGACCCCGCTTTTTTGCGGAAATCAAACTATTCGTATGTGAATTATGACGACACAGAACTGGGGACAGTTTTGTGTTTTGCTTTGGCACGCAATAATAATGATTTAATTCTTCACCAACAAAGAATTGAACACAATGCAAAATCTTCTGTTAAAAATGTATTATTTACCTCAATTGTCGATTTGTTTATTGCGTTGGGTGAAAAAGGTCAAGACTATAAAAGTCGAATATTAGATAAGTACAGAAAAAGACTCAGCAGTCGCCAAACCCTTTTATTAACTAAATCACTAGTTAAAACCATTAATAAAACAGATGCAATTGTGGGTTTAAACCAATCTTTGTTGAGCTTTGGCTTGACAGGAAAACCCTTAACTTCTGAATTGATTAAGCACCTCAAATGAATATTCAACACAATTCCAAATTAAAAATCAGCTTAAATAATCTTGATGACATTACGCAAAATACCTTAAAGTTTTTCTTTAAAAGTAACCTTTGTGAAAAAGCCGAGTTAAACATCAAAGATGATAATGCCAATGTCTTAATTATTGATTTGGATAGACAATACAATAAAGAAATTATTCCAAACTTAAAAAAGAACAATCAGTTTGTGATTTTTTTGCATAATGAAATGAACACCCCATTATCAGAAGAAAACACTTACAACGTTACCAAACCAGTGCAGATTAAATATTTAAAACAGCAAATTTCTTTTATTGCTCAACGCATTAATGATGCTAAAAAAAGTAATGATGATTCAGGTGATGCTACTAAAAATAATTTTGCTGCACCAGCTAATGACGGGCAATCAAAACCTTCAAGTCAATCCCTTGGATTAATCAATAACAAAAGCCATACTCAAAATTTCGAGAACAACCATTTGAATATGGCTCTAAAAAATTCCACGGATTCAAGTACACTCAACCAATACAAGGCCCATAAACATGTTGGCTCCAATAGAGACATTAATCCCGATAACCCTGAAGAACTAAATAAAATTTACCATAACCCTAAAAAATATTTATACCACCACCTCGTACAAGCGGTGAAATTGGGTAAAGACAATAAATCTAATGTCTTGATTAAGACACTTTTTGGCAATTTATTTTTTGATTATAAATCGCAAGTCCTATTTCATTCTTTTGACAACGCCAAAATGCGCTATTTCAAGTCAAGCCCTCTTTTTATTGAAACGAAAGTTGTAAAAGCTTCCTTATTTAAGATGGCAAAAAAAGATTACTCGATTAGTCAAGATGCTGAAAGCCTAATTTGGCAATCGGCAATCAGTGCAAGTAAAGGAAGACTTCCGTTGGGAACCAGTCTAACTCAAGCTATTGAAATGAACTGTTGGCCAAATTTTTCACGCCTTTTGGTTTTCCGGTATGTTATTCAGATTGCAGCAGCATGGTCAACTCACCACATGTCTTTGCTTGATACCGCTTCTCAATTAAAAATACCGCAGCGATATATTTTCACCTTATATAACGCGATGCTTGCAATAGGCTGTGTAAAAATTGATAATGTCATCCAAGGAACTGGTAAAATTAACAGAAAAAAAATGAAAAAAGTATTTTCAAAAATTTTATCCCATATATTTAGCCATTAAATTAAATTAACAATAATGAAAAGTAGCCACAAAATTATATTTTCTGGGCCTGTTGGTGCAGGCAAAACAACTGCCATCACGTCTATTAGTGATATTCCCACAGTCCGAACAGAGGAATCCGCTTCAGACGAAACAAAAGACCTAAAAGACACCACTACAGTCGCATTGGATTATGGGGCAATAATCTTACAAGATAATACTCGCATTCATCTGTATGGAACCCCTGGGCAAAAACGATTTGACTTTATGTGGGAAATATTAACCAATGGTGGCATAGGCCTGTTACTTTTAATTGATGGCAGTGATTCCAATGCGATTAATAACTTAAAGTTCTTTCTTTCAAGTTTTAAAAACTTTATTGACAAAACCAGTGTTGTCGTTGGAATAACTAAACAAGATGTGAATAAAAAATACAATTTAGAGGAATATCAAGAAGTTCTCAATAAAGGATTACCGGTTATCCCCATTTATGAAATTGATGCACGCTCGAGAAAAGATGTTTCACTAATGGTTGAAACATTGCTGTATACACTCGATCCAAAAATTTCAATTTAAAACATGTCAAATTTTGTCACTCAATACATTTTACCAACACCAGCAGGAGCTTATTTTTTAGCTCAAGATAGCACCCAAAGTTGGCAAAAAAAAGTACTGCAAAATTTATTTTCTTCGGATAAATCTCTGAAATTAGACCTTAAAATTTTAAAGAATATTTTCAATACCTCGGACTCTGAAAATTTAAACTATAAAATTAAACAGTGCCAAAAGCAACACCTTATTCAGGTTGTTGATGAAGAATTTTTAGCACCTAGTGGTGATTTTGAACAAAATTTAAATGACATTATCTGCAAATTTTCCAACAAAGAAAAAGCTTTATTGTGCGACTCTCAGGGCTTATGCATTGCCAACAATGGCTTTCCCATTGAAATGCAAGAAGAAATATCCGTGCTTTCGGCTGATATTGCCATCATGCACAAAAGAAGAGCACAAAACATCAATAAAAAACTTAGGTTAAATTCACAGGCTTGGTCAATCGTAGATGCGTCAGGCAACAGTTGCTTGGGGTTTTGGCCACTCAATATCAATAAAGAAGTTTTCGTACTGGTTCTTGAAGGCGTGCCTTTTTTCAATCAAATAGCAATGGTTGATCTTATTTGGGCTCTCTATTTAAGGTATGGTAAAAGTTAGGATTACGACAAAATAACTAGTATTAATTTAAAATTAATTTTATGCTTGTCATGCCCAATAAAAACAATTATCATTATCAAGTATGAACAGACCAAATATTGCCAACATTGTTTTAAGTAACCTTGATACGTTAACCGAGAACACTCTAGCCTATTTTATTAACTCAAACCTGTGCCAAAATGCAAAATTGGCACTTTCCCAAAACAATATCCACATTTATGTTTTAGACTTAGATAGAAAATACGATGAAAACCTTATACAAAATGTCGAATTACACCAACAACACATAATTGGCATTCATTTAGATTCTGAGCAAAAACCACTCAGTAACCGCATGACTCTAGTCAAAAAGCCACTGAATGTTACCGAATTAACAAAGGCAATTGATAAGATACATCAAGAGTTATTTGAACCTCAAGACTTACCAACGCCTAAGATAGAAACCAAGACAAAGCATTTAACAAAAATAAAACACAAAGACCAAACTCACCGAAATCTTTACAATGCGATAGATGAAGAAAAAAATGAAGACGATATCCACCTAAGGTATAAAGCACAAAGATATGTTGGTAACCACAAGGATGTCGACCCGCAGAAGGATGATTTGCAAAAACTCTATATTAAGGCAGAAAATTATTTTTTTAGCTATTTGCTTGAAGCGTTGTCAGCAGGGCAATCTAACAAAAGTGCTATTGGCATTAAAACCAGCCTCGGAACGATGCATTATCATTACAAAGAAAATTTAATCAGCCATGATATTGAAAAAAACAAACTTAAACTATTACAAACAACACCATTAATTAATCAGGCATCTAAATTTTTTCTAAAATCTTCGCCACCTTTAAAAAAGCACGTCGTAGATGCCATTAGTTTTGCTTGGGACACAGTAATCCTTACCAGTAAAGGAAGGTTGCCAGAAAATACCAGCTTAATTAAACCTGTCATTCTTTTAGTTTGGCCTAATTTTACTAAACTTCGCATTTTTAGGCACGCCATTCCAATTACTGCCGTTTGGTCAAGGCAAAGAATTTCCCTAGTTGAAACAGCAAAACTACTCGTTGTTCCACAACGCTACGTATTTTCCTTATACAGTGCAATGAATGCTTTAGGTTATGCAAAAATAGGTGAGTTTGAAGATGAAATCACCATAAAAACCAAAGCAATTAAACCATTACCTCAACAAAAAAACTCAAACCTTTTTTCAAAAATCATGAGTCATATCTTTAAACGCAAATAATAAAATATTTTTATTCAAGTAAATCCGAGCCTATTGAAAGCAAATCTTTAAACCCCAAAACCTCATCCTTGCTTACGGGAATAAATTTTTCAACATTGATGCTGTCTAAAACAAATCGACCTTTTTCATCGTCATGGGCTTCTGTTAATATTTGGGTAAGTCTTGGGGCTTTATCTAAATGTTTGCTCTTGACGAAAACCGAATGAAATATGCTTTTTTCACTGGTTTCACCAATCTT
>JALSIL010000002.1 GCA_026990095.1 Lysobacterales bacterium | reverse complement strand
CTGTTGAACCGTTAAATTTAGTTTAAATAGCTTGTTTTCAAGTTGGATTATTATATTATTTGAAATTAATTCTTTTGAAATTGCACCCGAACGAATATGACCTCCATAAATAGAATCAATAATGCCCTTCAATTGCTTATGTGTAAACTCATTATTTTCGGTCTTAGTACAATGTCTTTGTAATTGAGCTATAAGCATATCCATTTTATTTAATGGGTTTGAATAAGATTTATCACTATTATTAATGTGCTCAGCAATTGTTCTGCGATCCATACCTGTCTTAATTGCAATCGCTTGTAAATTTGGTTTTATATCGGTATCAAGTAATATCTCTCGAGCAGCTTGTATATAAGCTTTTTGAATGTTTCTAGTAAACTCGTTGAAATGCAGTCCAAAGCGTAAGACCATTTTACAAACAGGAACTAACGCCACCTGTAATTGTATTGGTTTTTTTTGTTGTTTCTTGGTTGGGTTCATTTTATTTTGTGCACATTATTGTACACATATTATAGTAGAAAAATAAATTGTTGTATAATACATTTTCTTATTAAATACATTTGTTTTGGGTTAATTATATACTTTTCAAATTAATAAGAAATAAAGTTTCAGACACTTTGGAATAATCTGTCTTTCAAGAACTTTGTTAAGTAAAGACTGATGCAGGTTTTTTTTACGTTTTCTTGTATCAGTCTTTTTTTATTGAGAAACTTGGGTATTAAAAAAATCATTCGATTGTTTTATGCTTCTTTGTGCTTCATTGAAAACCCAATCCTTAAAAGCTGCAATTTTAGGCAATGATTCATGTCCGTTTTTACATACAAAATAATAAGCATAATCGCTGGCTATGTTTATAGTAAAAGGAGCGAAAAAAATATTTCTTCTTAAGTCATCAATAACTAACGGCGTTCGACCCAGAGCAAATCCATGTCCATTTTCTATGGACTCAAGCATCATAACAGTATGGCTAAAGCGAGTCCCTCTTATAGGTTTATCAAGGTAAATCCCTGCTTTTTTAAACCAAGTTTCCCAGTCATCATAAGAAAAATCATCAAGAACCAAACGCTCAGACAATAACAGTTTAGGGTGAGCATTGTTCTTGATTTTTTCGTATGTTTCACGATTACAAATAGGAAAAACCATTTCTTCAAACAATAGTTCAGAATAAACATCTTCCCAATGACCTCTGCCGTAACGAATTGCAATATCGCTTTCGTCTTGGTCAAAATCCACAAGAGAGTCACAAGCAGATATCCTTACTTCGATTTCTGGGTACTTATCTTGAAATTTCCAAATTCTTTGTGCCATCCACTTTGTGGCAAATGATGGTAATAAAGAAACACATAATGTGTTTCTTGAGTGTCTACCTGTTAATTGTTTTGAGGACTTTTCTAATTGATTTAATGATTCTATTATAGATAATAAATAGATTTGACCCGTACTAGTCAATTGTAAGGAGCGGTTATAACGTTTAAAGAGTTGTGTATTGGTTTTTTCTTCTAAAGACTTAATTTGATGGCTGATAGCCGCTTGAGTGACACAAAGTTCATCAGCAGCCTTAGTAAAACTTAAATGGCGGGCAGAGGCCTCGAAAGCCTTTAATGCTCTTAGTGGAGGTATGTTGTTGTACTTTCTCATTCAATAAGTATATTTATAGATTCAGATTAATATAACTTATCCGAATTACAATAACAACAAGTATAGGGAAGTAATTTATAATAGTGTATAAAATCAGAGAAATCTAAGGAGTTTGATATAAAAACTGGCGGAGAGGGTGGGATTTGAACCCACGAAGGACTATTAATCCTTGCTGGTTTTCAAGACCAGTGCATTCAGCCGCTCTGCCACCTCTCCAAGTTTTTTTGTTTGAATTATGTGTCTCTCAAACAGGATGCGAACTATAGCATAAAAAAATATTTTTTCTATTTTATTTGTAAAAAAAATCATTTTTTCATAATATTCTTAACAATGAGTTTCTATTTACATTCTAAGCTTATAGAATACAAACTTTATGAAATTCTAGAGTAATTAATATGTCATTAGAAATTGGAAAAAAAGTTCCTGATTTTTCTTTAGTTGCAGATAACGGCAAACCTTATAAGTTATCTAGCCAAATAAAACATCAAACTTTATTGGTTTTTTATCCAGGAGATGGTACCCCTGTTTGCACAAACCAATTAACTGATTATCGAGATCATTATAAAGAGTTTGTAGAGAATAAAGTTGAAATTGTTGGTATAAGCACGAATAGCGTGAGTTCTCATAAAAACTTCAAAAAATCTCATGATTTACCCTTTACCTTATTGGAAGATACAGATGGAAAGGCTTCAAAAGAATACGACTGTTATGGTTGGTTTGGCACTAAAAGGGCTGTGTTCTTAGTAGATAAAGATTTAACTTTAAAGTATAAACACATCGAATCTGTTTCTATATTTAGACGTACAGCCAATGAATTACTTGATGCAATAAAAGCTTCTAATTAACATCTGAAGCTTTTTAGTTCATACACAATGCACACAATGCTTTTAATTCATAAAAAAGCATTGTGTTAAATTTAAGAGAAATATTTATCCAGTTTGTTCGTAATTTCATTACTTATAATTGGTTTCATCGCAGACATAAAAAAGCCTAATTTTGCTTGTAAATTAATTTCCTTGTCACATATTTGTACATTCCCTGAAATTCCATTACCTGAAAAACCAATGTAACCGTTCCCATCTGTTTCTATTGATAGTCCATACTCATTAGCAAGATCTTCTAATAATTCTTCAGCTTTAGAACAAGCATTTTCTTTGGTGTTATTGTGTTTATGTGTTATGGTTAAGGTATTCATATTTTTTGTTGCGATAATTTATAAGTCTTGGCAAATTTTATCTGTTGTTATTAGAGAACCTAAGTCCCCATTATGACAAGAATTTGAGCCATCTAAAGTAAATGTGAAAATTTGTTGATAGCGATTTTTGATATTTTGTTCATTGACAGTGTGTTTATCAAAGCGCCACTTTTTTAAAGCAAGGCGAGCGTTTCCATCCAAAAGCTTCAAAGGAGAGCTTTTATCAACCTCAATGTTTTTTACACGGCCTTTACTATTAATATTGAAGCTGAGAATTACACTCCCTTCAATTCCTCTTTCTCGGAGGTTGCGACTGTATATTGGGTTAACTCTATAAATCAATTTGGGAAACTTATTTGTTAATGGTTTAGATTGACTGGGTGTTTTTATATTAGTCATTTTTACATTTGTTTCTAGAGACCTAACGTTGGTAGTTTGATTTACTAGAGGTGCATTTGAAAAGTTTTTTTGCAAATTCTGAACAGGTTTTAACGTAGTAGCACTACTACCAATACTTTTGTTACTTTTAATTGAAGTGTTTAGTGTAACCGTCTTATTTTTTTGTTTTGCAACATTATCAAGGTGAGTTAATTTCTGTTGTTTGGCCTTTCTTTTGTTTTCCTCATCATTGACTAGATTAACAAGGTTAGGAATCAAGTAGCTTGGTCGGTTTTCAACCCCTGTCAAAATACTTTTAGTGAATGTCGATGAATAAGAGTTTTGATTTGATGCAAAATAAATGCCGCTGTGTTGAGGTAAATTTTTAAATAAAGTTAATAGAATAAGTGATAATAAAACTCCACTAATAATGTAAATAAGAGGGGATTTGTTTTTTTTCTGTAGCATAAGAATTTTAATTCTATTGAGTAACTCTCCGTCTGTCGCCGCGATTTGTAAATACGATGTTTTACCTTTATTTTGTTGATTGAATAACGCAGCTAGGTTTGTCAGAGCTTTGGCATAAAGAAGTGGCTTAGTCTCTAATTTTAGCACCAATTTATCGCAACATTGTTCACGAATTTTTCTTATATCTGCTGACATCCACCTAGTAAAAGGGTTATAAAAGAAAAGGGTTTCAACCAGTAATTGTAAAATGTTATGAATAAAATCAGATCTTTTAATATGGCATAGTTCGTGCAGTAATATTGCCTCCATCTGCTCTTGAGGTAACTGAGAGATTAGTGATGCAGGAAGTAATATCACAGGCTTAAAAAAACCAAAGGTAGCCGGAATAATAACTTGACTGTTAATTGAAATAATTGGTTTAAATTTTAGTTTTAAGATTTTAGAATTTTCTTCGAGTGTATTCAAGAGATTTTGTGGAACCTTTAAGGCATTATTCTTAGATAACTTAACTAATTCAAACCAAGAATTTGTTAGGCTTGAGCTAATTAACACGATAACAGTTGCCCAAAGAACCACCAGATACGGAATGGCTTTGTGAATAAGAGAAATTAGCATATCTATTGGACTAAAAATTCCTGTGGAGGAAATTAATGTTATATTTGCACCAAATTGCTGAACAGTGATGCTATTTAAGTCAGTGCTTAGCTGCAATTGTTGAGCAAACTCCTTAATAGGAATGATTAAACACAATACAATGAAAAAAATACCTGTCCAATAGTGTAAGTGTATTTTGTTCTTAAAAAATAAACGTGTGATTGTAAAGTAGCTAGCAACTAGAATAATCCCTTGCCAAATAAAGTGAATTAACGTCCATCCTAGGGCGTTACCAATCTGTTGCAAATTAGAGAGCAGGAAATCCATAGTATTTTTATTTTTCGATAGAATCTAAAAAGGCTTTAATTTGTTCTATTTCTTCATCGGTGGCTTGATGGTTAGAACCCAGAGCTTGCATAACTAACGAACTGATTGAACCGCCAAAAATTCGAGTTTTTAAATCATCAATCAATTGTTTTTGTGTGTCTTGTTTAGACATTGCAGGGGAATAAACATGAGCTTTTTTTGAAGAGTCTCGAGTGACTAACTTCTTTTGAAACATGACTTGAAGCATCTTTAGAGTGGTTGTGTAACTTGTGCGAGTAGTTGTACAGAGCTTTTCGTGAATTTCCCTTACGGTAGTTGGGGAAATTTCCCACATGACATTCAAAATAGCAAGTTCTGTTTTTGTTGGTTTTGGTAAATCTAGCATAATTTTATCTTTTTAAATTTAAATTTCACATTCTACTATAAACCAGTTACAAACATAATTCAATTAGTTCTACTAAGAATGCTCTATATTTTTCCTGAAACAAGTTCATCAATAAGTTTGAGGTCTTTTTCATCAAAACTATCCATTTTTGGGAACTGAGGATTGAGCGATTTCAACTCTTTAACAATGATTTCAGAAACAAGTAATCGCATTAATTTTTTGTCATCTGCGGGTATTACGTACCAGGGATTGTTTGGAGTTGAGGTTTGCTGCAATAAATCATCAAAAGCCGATTGGTAATTAGTCCATAATTTTGACTCTTTAATATCTTCAGTACTAAATTTCCATTGTTTTGATTGAGTTGTGTAACGACGAATAAGGCGTTTATGCTGTTCTTGTTGTGATACATCAAGCATAAACTTAATAATTTTAGTGCCTGACTCTGTTAAATGTTGTTCGAAGTTATTGATACTCTGATAGCGTTTGTTCCAAAAATCTTGATTCACTGGTTGGTCTATTTTTTGAGAAGATAACCATTCAGGATGTACTTTTACAACTAAAACCTCTTCGTAATAGCTGCGATTAAATAAGGTAATTTCACCTCTTTTAGGTGTTTTTTTATGGCATCGCCAAATAAAATCATAAGCACTTTCTGTTTTAGACGGTTGTTTAAATGAGGCGCTGTTAATTCCTGCAATATCACATTGACGAAAAACATTTCGAATAGTGCTGTCTTTTCCTGCTGCATCCATTGCTTGGAATACGATTAAGACACTGTGAATTTCAGATGCCTGAATTTTTTCTTGCAAAAGAGCGATTTCTTTTTGAAGTTTTTTAAGCTTGACTTTTTTATGAAGATAACGATTTTGTATGTCTTGTTGACAAGCTCTTGGTTTGTTTTTACTGCTTTTAAAATTGGATAGATTCATCGGTTTTGTTTAATATTATTGAATCATCATTCTAGCAAACATTTTAATAAAATAGAGAAAAAATTTGCCTAATCCCACTATAATTCTAGCATCATGATTTATCACTGCATTAATCGCTTTAATTTAGTATTCACCCAAATACTAAAAGCTTATCGGTAGTGCTGCCATCTAAATTAGCAAAATCTATAATTTCTTCACAATTATGATAAAAAAACCAGATAAAATGATTAAAATTTGTCGGAAAAGATGTCAAATTAACCGTATTTGATACAATAAAAATTCATACATATGTGGAAGTTAAACACTTCAATGAACGAAGATCAAAGTACCATCAGTTCTGAACAAGATAAAAAGACTTGGTTAGAGCGCCTATCAGCAGCCTTTTCAGGTGAACCAAAATCACGTCAAGATTTATACGCCATCTTAAAAGAAGCCCATAAAAATGAAATCATTGATGCGGATGCTTTGCACATGATAAATGGAGCTTTAAAAGTCTCACAAATGCAAGTTAGACAAGTCATGATTCCACGCGCGCAAATGCAAGTGATTCCTCAAGATGCCGATATTGAAGAAATATTATCAATCATTGTTGAATCAGGGCACTCAAGATTTCCTGTTGTTGGTGAAGATAAAGATGAAATAGAAGGCATTTTGTTGGCTAAAGACCTGGTTAAATATTTTACGTATTCAGAGCAAGAATTCAATTTAACGTCCTTTTTACGTGAACCCGTTGTTGTTCCCGAATCTAAAAGGGTGAATATATTGTTGAATGAATTTAGAACTTCTCGTAATCATATGGCAATAATAATTGACGAATACGGTGGTGTCGCTGGTTTGGTGACTATAGAAGATTTATTGGAAGAAATAGTAGGTGAAATTGATGACGAAACCGATGAAGAAGAAGATCCGTTGATTCAAAAAATTGATGACACCCATTTTAAAATCAATGCACTGCTCCCAATAGACGAATTTAATGAATATTTTGAAACAAATTTTGCTAATGATGAATTTGAGACTATTGGTGGGATGATTGTTAATTCAGAGGGCAGAGTGCCCGAAATATCAGATGAAATTATCTTTGGAAAATACAAGTTTGATGTTACTGTATCAGATACCCGCCGATTAAAATACTTGAGATTAACCCTGCTTTGAAAGTTTGTTTAACTCTTTTTTTGCTTGTTTTGTGCACTTCTACTCCTGCACAAGTGGACAATAAAAATATTGATATCGAACTTTATACTTTTGGTGCAGGTGAAAATTATTGGGAAGCTTTTGGTCATACTGCACTTCGTGTCAAAATAAATGATACCGATTACCTATATGGGTTTGGGTAT
>JALSIL010000001.1 GCA_026990095.1 Lysobacterales bacterium | reverse complement strand
CGCAGGCTTTGTTGCCGAACCAGTGGTTGAATATTTAAGCAGAAACAAAAACAATTGCATCACATTGGCAGATTATGATTATGAAAACACCAAAAAGGTTGCTAATAAATACCCACACGTTTCAAATTTACAAATTGATGTTAGCAATAAAGCCGATTTAACCAAACTTGTTAAAGATAAACAGGTGGTGCTTAGTCTCGTTCCCGCACCGTTTCATGCTCTTGTTGCACAGGTTTGTATTGAACAAAAATCACATTTAGTGACCGCTAGCTACGAGACTGATGCCATGCGTGAGTTAGCCCAACAAGCAAAAGCTGCTGGCATTATTATTCTCAATGAAATAGGACTCGATCCAGGGATTGATCACTTAAGTGCTATGGAAATTATTGATACAGCGCATAAAAATGGTGAGGAAATCGAGTCGTTTACCTCTTGGTGTGGCGGTATTCCTGCTCCTGATAACAACAATACCCCTTTGGGTTATAAGTTTTCATGGGAACCACGCGGTGCTTTAATGGCGCTGTTAAATGATGCCGTTTATTTAGACAAGGATGAAGTGATAAAGGTTAAAGGTAAGGATTTGTTGTTGTGGAGCAAACCCATGAAAATAGCAAATTTGGATTTAGAGGGTTATCCCAATCGTGAATCCATTAGTTATAAAAAAATCTATGCCATAAAATCTGCTAAAACAATCCTGCGAGGAACGTTGCGTTACCAAGGGTTTAGTCAAATCATTCAATCCACAAAATTACTAGGCCTCTTAAACCCTAAAACCATTACAATCCCCAAAGACATCTCGTGGCGTGATTTTATAGTGGCACTAAATGGTGAAAATGACTTGAAAAATATTCAGTCCAATCTTGATAAAAAGTCATTGAACGCCTTGCAATGGCTAGGTTGTTTTTCTGATGAAAAGGTTGCAACCAAATCTTCAGCATTGGATGCTTTTTGTGCTTTACTGTTGCAAAAATTAAGCTACAAAGAAAACGAAAAAGACATGGTGATTTTACAACATGAATTTGTTATTAAAGAAACAGATGGTAGTCGATATAAGCTGACTTCTGTTTTAAAACAAATCGGAGAGGTTGGTGGTTACAGTGCCATGGCAAAAACAGTGGGATACCCAGCAGCAATGGCAGCCCAGCTGATTGCAGATAATAAAATCAAAAACAAAGGGTTGATACTGCCCGTAACAAAAGACATATACCAACCTATTCTTGCAGCCTTAAAAACCGAAGGCATTGTTTTTCATGAAGACACCACACAAAACCCAAAAGGCTAAACGATTGTGTTGGATTGACGGTCTTAACCGACGTTTTTTGTTTTAAACTGAGTTTTGAGTGGGATAAATCCCACTTACCAGTTGGCTTTAGCCGACGCTTTCTTGGTTGTGTTGAGTTGAGTGGGATAAATTCCACTTTCCGTGATGACACTAAATTAGTGAATATTTCAAATAAAAACTCCACAATGCTCATTGTGGAATAACAAAACACTCCAAAATGCTCATTTCGGAGGTTTCTACCCATCCAAATTCATAAACTGGACTCACTTAATTAATACACGAGAACAATTATGAACACATTTACCTTATTTAGTATAGAAATTTTTATCAGTCTCTCCGTGAGTTTTATCACTCTTTGGATTTTGTCCAAACCATTGGTCAATGTCCTTCAAGACTTATGCCCGACAAATACCCAAGCGGATTTTTGGTTGGCTTATACACGCATCATGTTGTTAATTTCGCCGTTGTTGTTGGTTTTGATGGTCAGTTTAAACAGCCGCCACAGTTCTGATATAAACAGCATTAAATTTTCATTGGTTTCTGCATTAGCTGGTTTATTATTGGGTATGTTGATTGTTGGTAAAAAGATTTTTGAACCTGCCAGTAAAGCGTGCGAACTTGCAGAAATGGCTGCCAAAGGAGAATAATCATGAACAACACCTCCCCACAACGCTATGATGACAGAGATTATGATTCTTCTTTTGGCGATGGTGTTTGGAATAGCATTAAAGTGACAACAACTCTAACTTTTTGGCTTTCAGCTTTTATTGTACTTTTCGCTGATAATACCACTTTCTTCAATTCTGTGGTTTATTTTGTAGGTGTTTTTTTTGGTATAACTCTTATCATGAACTTTTTCACATTAGTTTACGCAACAATACTGATTTACCCCATGATTTATATTTTGTGCTACTTTAGTCTTTTGAGTGAAATAAGTTTATCGCTAACAGGCGGTTTTATCCTCTTTGTTCTTTTAATGTTACACCCATCTGGAAGGTTTGTATCTTTATTTTATATTATTATTTTTTGGGGTATGGCGTGTGCTTATGCTTTTTTGAAAGGGTATTCCAAAGGAGCAAGAACATGAACATCCTCATCACGGGTGCTAGTGGTTTTATTGGACGAAATTTAACTGAGTCTTTGTTTAAGTCAAACCACAGCATTACTGCTTGCATTCACAAATCTGAACTACCTTTTAATATTAAAATATTTAAAATAGATTTTACGCAGATGTTAAAAATTACCGATTGGTTGCCTTTGTTAATCGGCATTGATGTGGTGATTAATTGTGTGGGAATTATTTCAGAAAACAGAAAACACTCCTTTGATGTAATGCACCATTTAGCACCTGTGGCTTTGTTTAAAGCCTGTGAAAGAACCCATGTCAAACGTGTTATTCAAGTTTCAGCCCTGGGTGTGGATGAGTCGGCTTTAGTGGCTTTTCATAAAAGTAAAAAGTTAGCAGATGATTATTTGAGCAACACCTCGCTTGAATGGTTTATTTTACGCCCTTCTTTGGTTTATGGGAAAGGCGGTAAAAGTTCTAAACTGTTTAAACGCTTAAGTAATTTGCCATTTATTCCGCTGATTGGTGATGGGCAACAATTGATTCAACCCGTTTCTATTAAACGCATGGTTGCCGTTATTGAAAAGTGTATTGAAGCAAAACAAACCAACCTAACCCTTGATGTGGTGGGCAATAAAGCCATCAGTTATAAACGGTGGATGCAACAATTACGCAGTAAGAAATCTTCGTCGCGGTTTTTTAAAGTTCCGATGAAATTAATGAGGTTTTTTGCAGGGTTGCTTAGTCCGTTGCAATTACCCTTGCTTTCAAGAGCTAATTTAACCATGTTAGCACAAAATAATGTGTCCGATGTTGTGCCATTAAATGCGTTTTTGGAAATTAATAAGGGAGAATAATATGACTTATCTTATCTTAAAATACTTTCACATCATCAGTGCTATTTTACTCTTTGGTACAGGTCTTGGTTCTGCTTTTTACAAATGGATGTCCGATCGCAGTGGTAATATAAACCACATCGCAATGACCAATAAAAATGTCGTGTTGGCAGATTGGTTATTCACCACACCGACGGTTATTTTTCAACCCTTGTCGGGGATTTGGATGGCGTCAATTACTGGCTTACCCTTGAGTACACCGTGGATTATGTATTCTCTTATTTTATATGTTATTGCGGGTACTTGTTGGCTGCCCGTGGTTTATTTACAAATAAAGATGCAAAAGATGTCCAATTACGCTTTAAATCACAACACTAAACTTCCAAAACTTTATTGGAAATGCGCAAAACTGTGGTTTGTTTTAGGCCTACCAGCCTTTGTTGCTATGGTGTTAGTGGTGTTATTGATGACATTAAAATCAACATGGTTTGGCTAGAATGGACTATGCCCATCAAGAATAAAACACAAAATTACATTTCGGAGAAAAAGATGAAAAAATCTATTATGCAAAATGCCTTAGGTGAACAATGGCAGAAGTTACCACAAGCATTAAAAAACCATTATGGCAGTAACGAACACGGTGAAAATTATGCTGAAGGCAAGCTAGATATCGATTATCCTTGGTTTATGCAGTTTCCTTATACTGTTATGCGATTAATCGGTGCCCTAGTGAATCGACGTGGCAAAGACTTGAAAACAACGGTATCTAAAACCATGAAAGGCAACAAACAATACTGGCATCGGGTGATTACCTATCCCGATGGTAAACAGCTTGTTTTTGACAGTGTTTTTGTGACAGATGGTGATGGCTTTATCGAATACATCAATTCATTTTTAGGGTTAAAAATGACGGCTTTTGTTGAGGACAACAAGCTGCACTACGAGAGTCGTGGCTACGTGCTAAAACTGGGCAAATTTAAAATCCCTATTCCTGAATGGCTAGCCTTGGGTCATGCCAGTATCATTGAATCCGAATACCAACAGAGGGATGAACAAACTTTTGTTATGGACTTTCGTATTATTCATTTTTTATTGGGTGAAGTGTTTTGTTATAAGGGTGTTTTTATTACCCAAAAACGCTAACCCAAATCTTCAACAGGTGGTTGGATAAAATTGCCTTGTAAATAATCAATGTTTAGCTTCCATAAATTGGCAGCTAAGCCTGCATTATCGACACGTGAAACAACGACCTTATAACCTAAAACATGTGCTTTGTTTATTGTTTTGGATAAATTGTCTGGATTGTCTGCATCCAGTAAGGCGTCGCCTTTTTTAAATGGTCTAAGTCGTATCCAACTGACATTGAGTTTTCGAGCAATCTTCCAGGATAGGTTTGAACAGTCAAAATTAGATAAACACACTTTAATCTTAGCGTGATTTAATTCTCTTCCGACTTCGCCCAATATGCTCATGTATTCTTGTGCGTCTTGTTTATTAAATTGAAAAATAAGGGATTGTTCTGGTAAGTTTAATGAGTTTATTGTTTCGAGCTTTCTGTTTCGCATTTCTTTGGAGTCAAAACCAGACATAACCTGGTTCAATAAAATTTTAATAGCAGAATTTTGTTGTTCTCCACTGCGGATTTTGCGTACGGCATGTTCTAAGGTAAAGCGATCAAGCAACCTCAATAATCCAGATTTTTGTGCGGTTTCTAAATACTCTTCTGTTCCTAGTTCTTTTCCTGAGTCTGTTAAAATTCTCAACATAACTTGGTGAATTTCTTGAGATTCATCTGCTGTTGAAACGATGCCTTGGTAGTGCCATTTAAAATTTCGTGTTTTAATTGAATTTTCAATTTGGGTTTTTAATAAATAGAACCTCTTTTCTTCTATCCCTTCTTCCAAAAAAGCAATGTTTTGATCTGATATTCCATCAATGAGAATATTTTCCGCTTTACGTATTAAATCCTCTTTTTCGGTTTTGCTTGGGATATCCGTTAATATAATGGCAGAAACATCAACAAAATAATCTTTTCCATTTACTGAGAAATAGTTTTTTGATAACCACTTTTGTATGTTCTCAACCCAATCATATGCCTCTTTTCTACTCATTGAAGCAGAGCAAAAAACAAACAATCCATCGGTTATTTCGTATTTAAAATCAATTTCGACCTTACCTGTAGGTATGGTTTCAAACATTTTCCGTCCTATTTTTTTAAACCCTTGAAAACCGAGTTTTTTTCTTATTTCATGTTTGTTTTTAACCTTTAGCCAAATTATCGAAGCCTTTGGGTTGCTTTTGTTGTCATTAAAAAATACCTGTAACTTGTCAATAGAATCTTCTTCTAGGTTGTGAATAATTGTGTCTTTTGGTTGTGTGGCAACTTGCCTTATTGAACTTCGTTGCATCCTGTTTTTTAGTGCTGCCACCAATAACTTTGGATTAATTGGCTTGGTTAAAAGATCATCGGCTCCAGAATTTAAAACCTTCATTCGTGACTCTAAACTTGTATCTGCAGTCAAAAACACAATGGGCAAATTAGCAAAACCTGGCTTTTTACGTATGACTCTAACAAGTTTATCTCCTGTTATACCCTCAAGATTTAAATCCATTAATATCAAATCTGGCTGAAAAGACTCTAGCACATCCAGGACTTCTTCGGCTTTGGTAATGGATTTTACGTTTATGTCTGCTTCGGTTAAGATGTGTTCAATTAAGAGTATTTGAGCTTTATCGTCTTCAACAAACAAGACTTTTTGAGATGATGAGCCAGAACTCACTTCAAAAAAGTAATGGCTTAATTCTGAAAGTTTCTCAGGTGTTATAAACTCAATGTTGCGATTAAGCAACGTAAGCCTTTCTTCTGAGCCTAAATTATCTCCTATGCAAATAAACCGACTTTTATCGTTTTTAATGGAATCTATTATTGGCAACACTTTGTTTGTTTGGCTTTTCTCAAACAGTACGATGTTGTTTTCAGAATTAAGCAATAATTCATACAAACCCAGATCCGACATGGTTTTAATGTGCTCAGATAAGTTTGAATTTAGAGCAGTAATATCTGAAGAGAGGCTGTAAATAGTGGTTTTATTATTCATCTGGTTTTTATATGTTTGTGGTTATCGTTTTTAGTAGTTGATTGTAATTAAATGGTTTTAGCATAACACTATTAAAGCCATTTTCTATGAATTGTTGTTTTGCCTTATTTGATGGCATTGCCGACATTAAAACAACAGGCACATCGCATTTGTTGTTCCTCAATTCTTTTAAGAAGGTTGGGGCTTTTGCCGCTCCTACATTTAAATCGGTTAAAATTAAATCAACATTGGTTTTTATTAGAATCGACTCCGCATCAAGAAAACTTAAAGCGGTGATGACTTTTAACTCTGTTTTTTCTAAGAAGGCTTCAATCAAATCAAGAACATCTTGATCGTCATCGATAACTAATAATGTCTTTGCTTGCAAGCAAATGGTTTGCGATGGAGTTTTATTTTCATGGTTTACAGAAGGCTCTTTTACTGGAAGTAATAATTGAAAGACAGAACCCACATTTTTAGTCGACTCTTTAAGCTGCAACTGACCACCAATGGCTTTGGCGAGCTTCTGACTGATAAACAGCCCTATTCCTGAACCCTTTCCATCGTTTTTATTAACCCTCTCCCAAGGGTTGAAAATATTGTTTTGTTGTGCCACATCAATTCCTATTCCAGTATCAGAAATTAAAAACTCATACTGCTCTTTAGAGACGTGACAACATATTTTTACTGAGCCATGATTGGAGTACTTAACCGCATTATTGAGTAAGTTGATTAATATTTGCTTGGTTCGAGTGACATCAATGTTAATGGTGCCTTGTTCGCTACTCTGAGCACTTATAAATATGTCTTTTTCTAGCGCTGCAGGTAAAATGGTGTCCACCAAAGACCCGAGAAAATCCTCGACATTAATGGTCTCAATATGAGTTGACATGCTATCCACTTCAGTTTTTCCAAACAATAAGGTGTTTTCAATCAAGTGTTGCAAATAGATGGAGTTTCTGTGTATCACTTGTAAATTATGGTTGTTTTCATC